>CAJVWU010000026.1 GCA_913009755.1 uncultured Bacteroidia bacterium | reverse complement strand
TCTTCTAAAATCTTCGTAACTTGCTCCTGTGTAAAGTGTATTCTTTTCATATGCTAAATATTTTAAAGTTTTATCAACTCCAAATTTAGTTAAGATGCACTTTACACACTTTTTGGGATAGTATCTTTTTTCACGACGGTGATGAGCATACAAGGCAGACAACAGCCCACCGGTGGAATGTCCCATGAGTATGAGCTTCTGATTTTTATCCCTTCCTTTTATTATCTTTACGGCTTCGTTAATTTCTTCAAAATATTCGGTATAAAACCTGAACATATTGGGCCTCTGATGATCCAGTATGGAACGGCCATACTTGCGCAGTTCCAAAGCATAGAAATTAAAACCCAGTTCGTTGGCCCAGTCAGCAAGTCCGGTTTGAAAGAAATAATCCACAAATCCATGAATATACAAAATCACACGGCTTTTGTTTTCTTTCGCATTCCTTTTCAGAAGAGTGGCCTCTACCCTGCCCTCGTAATCCTTTTTCAGTTTTAATTTCTCAACCTGAAAGCTATTTTTAGTTTCCCAATCCATAATTGTAGTTTAACTGTAAACAAATTATAATACTTGTCCTATTTGCACGTGCGAAGTTTTATAAACAAATATAGTGAGTATATCCATTGTATGTACTCGGTTTGGGCAGAATAATTCGAAAAGGTTCTTACGGAGAGTTTGATTACGGCAATAATTTTTTGAACAATTTGCCGAAAGGTTAAAAATCCAAAAAGAAATACGCCAGCGTCAAACCTGACTCGCCTCGGGCAAGAAACGCGGATGGGGATGAGGTTTAGAAATCAGCGTTAAAAAAGTACGGCCCCAATGATACACCAAATACCCGAATTAAGCCAGAAGTTCTTTTTCCAACTGAATTGCCTTGGGAAATAATATATTATTTTCCAGATGGATATGCTGGTGCAAATCCTGTTCAAATTCGTTGAGTTTTCTATATAAAGCACGATAAGAAGAACAGGCATCTTCGGGGGGAGTAAAACCATTGCTCAAATGATTTATTTCGTCCATACTCCCGCCAACAGCCACATGCTCAGATTCCATCATGCTAACCGGAGCTTCAATAGAGCCGAATGGTGATGTTCCCATCCTGGTATTTTCACGTTTGGCAACAGCCAGTTGCTTTATGTATGGAAAAAGTATGGATTCCTCTTTCTGCATGTGCGGATCCAATTCCCTGGCAATTGATTCAAACAGACTGGCAATTCTAATTACTTCCGGATGGTTTTCCCCATGAACATTTGCCACTTTATTACTAAATTCATAAAGCATATTTACAGCTTCTTTTACATACTTGTGATGGATGTTGAAAATATAATCAACAAGAAAGTCCAGTTCCCAATTGTTGAAATCCTGTTGCCTGTTTTTAGCCTGCCTTTCCACTTCTGTAAGCGCTGTTTCAACTTCCTTTTCATTAATTCCCTTTTCTTCACAGGCTTCTTTAAGCGATTTGCCGCCACCGCAACAAAAATCCAACCCGAATTTACTAAAAACTTCGGCTTTTCTGAAATCTTCGGTTACAAGTTCTCCGATTGTTAAAGGCTTTTCTTTGAGCTTCAATTTGCTGATTTTGACTTCCCATATTTCAGGGCCTTCTTCAAGATATTCCCAATCAAAGGTTTGTCCTCTTTCTGCCACCATTTGATAATAAAGTGGTTTGGGGTCGTGATCGTTATGAATAACGAATGCTTCCCCACCGGATAAGGCATCAAATTTTTGAAAAATCGCAGGATGCTTTAACCGTGGCTCTATTTGTGTCACATCTAATGTTTCCATTTTTGCTTATTTTAAGTTGATGATAATAATTTAGGTTTCACAGGGCAAAAATAAACGATTTTATTGAATAAAAGAGAAAAAGGTCTTTTAATCTGATAATTAAAAAAATCTTGCTGCAAGCGGACGGGGAATCCATCATGCAATTGCCTGTTCGATATCATTTTGCAAATCCTGGTCATCTTCAATTCCTACCAAAACAATTCTGCTAAGGCCGCTCATTTGTTGCCGGGCAATATCATGATTGGGATGCGATTCCAAACCGGGATAATATACTTTTATCACTTTTGGGTGTTTTTCCAGGAAGCGGGCTAAAGCCAGTGCATTTTTTCCGTGACGCTCCATGCGGACGGCAAGTGTTTTAATGCCGCGGCTACCCAGCCAAACGTCAAACGGGCTTGGGTTTAAACCAATAGCCATTCGTCCGAAATCCAATTTTTCCTTTATGCCGGCATTGTTGGTTATCACTGCCCCACCGAAAAAACGGTGACGAATTTTCCGTCTTCGAGGACTGCCAATGAAGCTTCAATAGCCGCTTGGATTAATAGATTCTGCTTTTAGTCGGATAATAGTGATTTGATTTATCATCCTTAGGATATAAAAATTGTCCATCTTCTTGGTCATATCCAATTGTATTGTTGAATACCATAGCACATTCTTGGTGAAATTACATAAATGTAACTAACTTAAGAACTCTTTTTTGATCAGTCCAATAATCATCACCTTCAATAATTGCAATATATTCACCCTGACATTCAGCAAATCCCTTTTTGTAATTCATTACAAGACCAATATTTGATTCTCTGTATAAAACCCTGTACTCAATCCCAGCTTGTTTTAAGGAACTTTCTATGATTGAGAGTGTTGAATCTGTTGAACAATCATCACAAACAAGAATTTCATACTCAAATGGCAATTCCTGCATAATAATACAATCAACACATTCTTTGATATATCTTTCATGGTTATATGATACTAATAATATACCCAGTTTCATTTTCCTTAAAATTTGTTAGCGATCCGGTTATCTTGGTAAGGTTTAAAGGTAGTACTATTCGATTGTTTTTTTGTATTTAACTTCATTCTTCGTTTTTTTAACGTTTCAGGGTGGGGTTTGGATTAACTTATCTATTATTTTTCGTGCTAATCGTCGAATAACACGCTTACTTCTTTTTTTATAAAACACCATCGAATCCCTCAAACTAACTTCAATTAGTGTTATTCCGGAACTTTTTAAGTTAAGTTCAAAATGATCTTCTTTCTTAGCTGATAGTCCAACAAACTCTATATTAAAAGATTCTGCAAGTTTAGCATAATCAGGATTTAATAAGTTTGTGGAATAATCAAAACCAAATTTATTTATTTGGTTTGTTCTAATTAAGCCTAAGCTTTTATCATTAAGGATGATTACTTTTATTGTTATTTTTTCACGGAGAGCTGTTAACAATTCTGTTGCGGAAATATTAAAACCGCCGTCGCCAATTATTACGACTACTGTTGAATCAGGAACAGCTAATTTGGCACCAATAGCTGCGGGGATTGAGAACCCCATTGATTGAAAATTACTCGGTATGATTAACCCCCTGACATTTGGCACTTTGTAATATTTTCTGGTTAACATTTGGTGTTGACCGGAATCAGTTACAATGATTGAATTTTCCGGTAAGTGTTTTTGCAATTTTTCAAAAAATGAAGCCGGATTATGAGCAAAACCACCTTCAAAATATGATTCTGCTTCTGTGTGGCCATTAATCTCATCAACAGCTTTCTTCCGCCATTCGGCCAATTCGCCATCAGGCCAACCTGTAACCTTATTCTTAATGTTCTTACTTTTGTTATGCAGTTCTGAAATAAAATCATTTACGTCATCCTGAATCGCAATTTTTGCCGGATAATTGGCATTTAACACCGAAGAAGATAAATCTACATGAATTAACTTTTTTTCCGGAAATTCAAATTGAAACGCACCACTGCCATTGAAAGAAAATTTGCATCCCAAAGCAACAATTAAATCACTCGATTTAATCATTTCTTTCATCGTCTTGCCACCGCCCCGGATAACAACATTAAACGGAAATAACAAAGGATGATTTTCAGGTAAAATACCTCTTCCTGATGAAGTTGTTAAAACAGGAGAATTAAATAGCTCAACAATGTCACGGATTTCAGCATGGGCCTGATTAGCACCCTGACCTAAATAAAATAAAATTCGTTGCGATTTCAGAATTTCTGCAATTGCTTTCTCAGTTAGTTCTCGATATGAATCTGTTTTAAAAGAAGAATATTGTTTTATCAAAGTTTGATCGAATACTCCTGATCCTGAATATACTGAATCATCAACTTCAATATAAACGGGTCCGGGTTCTTCATTCAATGAAGATAAGTATGCTTTATTTAAAGTTTCTTGTATTTCAGTAATGTTGGCAATTTTGAAAATGTCTTTAACAATGGGTTTAATTATTGTTTGTTGATCAATTGCCTGATGTGCAAATTTTTTACCCGGGATTATTTGAGGGCTTCCGACAATACAAAGCATTGGAACCGAATCTAAAAAAGCTTCGGCAATACCGGAAAGTGCATAGGTAAACCCTGGCCCGGAAATAGTATTAATAGCAGCAATTTTTCCGGAACTGCGATAATACCCATTCGCCATAAATGATGCAGCCAGTTCACTTGTGGTAGTAATAGCACGGATAGATGAATGGTGAAGAGAACGATAAAAATGAATATTCTGCGTTCCGGGTAGTCCAAAGATAACTTCAATTCCCAAACTTTCTAATGTCCTGCAAATTATTTCGCTTCCCGTAATTCCTGTTTTCTTTTTCATAAAATTATTTATTGTCTTAAATAGATAATTCTTTTTAACGTTTTCTTCAGTTTTTTGACTAATAATTGATCCATTCGCAAATTTGTTGAAGTTGGTTTAATTAGCTCAATACAAAGCTGGATATCCCCCCCCAACTGGCTTTTGAACCGGGTTACGGGATTTAATGCGGCGTCAGTCAGATCATTGGCTGCATATCCTTGTTTTGAAAGATCTTCAAAAACTTTCCATCTGATAAAAGCACTCACCCCGGAATTTAAGTATGATTCATCAGTAGCAGCGCATACAGTATGGGTTACAGGGTGAGGCCCGAGCAAAACAAGTTGTGAAGAAACAGGCTGTCCCTCTTGATTGCATGCATGATACAATGAGCATAAATTTTTAGCTCTTAAACGTTCATAATAAACTTTATAATTTTCGTATGAAAGATAGATTGGTGAACCTTTTCTTTCATGGGTATCAACATGTAAATTATAAAAAGCCTGGAAATCTTCATCTTTGACAATTGAAAAGCCCTGTTTTTCACTACGCTTAATTAAACGCCGTTGGTTTGGATCAACTTTATTCCACAATTTATCTATGTCATCAATATTCACAGTATAGGTATAACTGAGTCTTGAAGTCCATTTTTGTGATAAGAAAACCCGGGCATCATAAAAGCTGTTTCGGTTCCTGAAATGAATAGAATACTTTTCTTTTGACAAGGCTTCTTCAAGTGCTGTCAGTGTAACTATTTGACGTGATACTGACTTTGAATGATACAACGTATCATAATCCTGCAAAACAATCCCATTATAGTAAAGGAGCAACCTGGGGGATACATATTCTTCTCGTGTTGATTTTTGAATAAAAAGTCCGATACCGCCGGTAATTTTATCTCCTTGTCTTGCGGCCAGTATTTTAAAACTTCCGTTGGTCACTCCACATAATATATCTAAATATTCAGGTGTACTGTATATACTTCCACCGGAAGAATTGGATACAAACTTGTTCCACTCCCCATATTCTGATTCTTTAAGGTATGCTGTTTCTGTTTTTGCACTCATACTATCTGAAATATTAATATCGTTTTAAAAAGAATCAAAATTCAAAAAGGATTTTTACGAATTCCGTTGTTTTTGGTTATTTACAGTTTTTCTTTTTAGTATTTACCGGTATTTTTTGTTGATACGGCTAATATATTGAATTTTTCGGATGAATCAAGCTATCCAATCTTATTGATCATGTTCATATTAACCATCAACACCTCCTGAACAGAGTAACTCTATAAGAAGCACGCTACATTTTGATACTTATCCAACAAAAACTAATGAACTAAAATAATAATATTTATGATCACTTATTCCAGACTTTGTTTTTCTCCAGTTCTTCAATGTCTTTATCCATCATTAAAAAGTCAACCATATCACGGAATACAACCCCTTTTAATTTATCTTTACGTGAATCATTCGGAATATTAAATTCAGGTTTAAAAATATCTGTTAAAGTTCCAAACTCGTCATAATCCAGCAATCTTCTTGCTGACGTTGAACCGGTCATGCGTGGATTAAATTCAAAAACTTTCCATTTTCCATTTTTGTCAGGTTTCATTTGAACATTGAGCAAACCACACCATCCAATATCGAAGAAGGCTTTTGCACAATTGTACACCAGATTTTCTATCTCCGGGTTGGTAATACGCTCACTATGTACAGGATAACCACGTACCATTTTAACAATACTTACATAGACCCTGGAGATATCCCCATTTGGAGCGATAATGGTTTGGCCTGCACATTGGTCTTCATCCGGAATACCAAAATACAGGGGAATTCCTTTGTTGAGATAATTAAGATAAGATCTAAAATCACGCTCATGACCAAGATATTCCTGAAATAAAATATCTTTTTTTTCATGTTCAGGGAGAACCAAATTCAGATGCTCCTCATTATCAATAAAATATACGCCCTGGGAGGAATGTCCTACAATAGGTTTGATTACAACAGGAAAACCAATTTGACGTAAAAATGATTTGAGCTCATTCAAATTATAACCATTATTATAATAAAAGGATTCGGCAAAATTTAAATCATAATCTTTGGCAAAGCGATAGCTTTCATATTTATTTAACATTATTTCCACCACGTCAGAACTGCCGGAAGGTATTTTTTTAGCATGTTCAGGAAACTTTTCCCTGAATTTTGCCAAAAAAAGGGCATCTTCATCCCGTCCGGCCAGTATTAAATCAGGATTCTCTTTTGTCAATATTTCAATAAAATCAGACTCAAATTGATATGCATTTGACATGATTGTTGTCAGATATGTCCTGTCACATCGAAAATTTCTTGGATTTTTAGCCTCAGAATTAACACCAATAACATAAATTTTATTACGTCTGTTTTCTATCGAATCAAGAATATTTTGTCCGACAAGACTACCCACACTCATAAGCAATAATCTCATTTATCAACAATTTAAGTTAAACAATCAATATTTAAGTTTACTATACGTAAAGTCAGGAAAAATGTTTTAATTAATAAATATTCAAATAATAGTATTCATTAAGCAACTTGCATATCTAAAATGAAGTTGTTGCTGTCAAAGGTAGAATAAAATTCGTTAAAAATATTTTTGTTATCTTTTCTCGCAGCAAAAATAAAATTTCCACTCTGTGCATAAATCTCAGCCCCTTTTAAAAATTATCGGAAGCGTTTGATGTCTTCTGTTTGATTTTGATCATACGACTTAGCACAATCGGTTAATCGATTTTTTAACTGTTTTAACCGGAGCCAAAAAAAGCTGCCCGTTACGGGCGGCTCTAACCTTTATTTCGTCTTGTCGGGATAGGGCGGGATTGGAGGTTGCTCCTTATAGTTTTTTAGTTGTTCAAGAATCACCTCAATGGCTTTATTTAGTTGCTGGTCATCACCGGCATATTCTTTGGCCGGATCATTATTTACCACAATATCCGGATCAACGCCGTGGCCTTCGATAACCCAGTTGCCTTCGGTACTGATGGGGGCAAATTCGGGTTTCCGCATGTCGCCGCCATCAATGAAAGGAAGCGATCCCCGGATACCGACAACACCGCCCCAGGTTCGTTTTCCGATCACAGTTCCTATTTTCATCTTCTTGAACTGGTAAGCAAACAGGTCGCCGTCGGAAGCCGAATACTGGTCAATGAGCAGCACTTTGGGACCAAGCATGATTTGAGCCGGTTTAGTGGTTATGCCGTTGTTGCGCGACATTCCATATAAAACCAGTTTGCGCATCAGTCGCTCAACGATCATGGGTGAAACATTACCCCCTCCGTTACCCCGGTCATCAATAATCAGGGCTTTTTTGTTGAGTTGCGGATAGAAATGTTTAACGAATTCATTTAATCCTTCAGGACCCATATCGGGAATGTGGATATAACCCACCTGTCCGTTTGTGGCTTTGCTTACTTTTTCAATATTGCCTTCAACCCATTTGTAATAATACAAACCCGACTCTCCGGCAACGGGCACAACCAGCACTTTTCGTGCCCCGTTTTCCGAAGGTTGTGAGTTCACGGTGAGCATCACCTGTTTTCCGGCTTTTCCCACCAGCATCTTATAAATGTCATCAACATCTTTGGTTGAGTTCCCATTAACAGCAATGATATAGTCACCCTCGTTAACATCCACCCCTACCTGCGTTAAGGGTGACCTGGCATTTTTAGTCCAGTTTTCACCCGGCAGTATTTCATTAATTACAAAATACCCCGAACCGTCTTTGCTGATCTTCGCACCAAGCAGTCCGGTGGGGATGCGTTTGGGTTTGGGTTTGTCGCCACCGTTAACATAAGAATGGCCGATACTGATCTCGCCAATCATTTCACCGATAATGTAATTCAGGTCATTGCGGTTTTTAACATAAGGCAACAATACGGCATATTTGTCATGTATCTTAGGCCAGTCAAGTCCCTGCATATTGGGCGCATAAAAGAAATCACGCATTTGCCGCCAGGATTCATTGAATATTTGAGTCCATTCTTTTTCAAAATTTACCCAAACCTTCATATTGGAAAGGTCAACATTCTTTTTGGGCTTTACCGGGCCTTTGGGCAAATCAATCACCGAATATTTATTATTCATGTTCACCAGCATCTTCTTGTGATTTGCCGAAACGAGAATAGCATTAACCTTACCCAGGCCTTTTTCTTTCTTGTCCTTCAAATCGAACATCTTAAACTGCGGCCCCTGGGTTTTGGATGAACTATAGATATAATACACCGTATTGCCTATGGGGTTCAGGCTCCAGTAATTACCGGCCTGAACAGGTAACTTAACCACCCGGTTATTAATACCATCGAAATCAATGATAATCTCTGTTTTACCGGTTTCCGGTTGTTGGTCAGTTTTACCTTTTTTAGGGAGTGCTTTTTTTTCTTTACTTTCCGTGTTTACTTCATCATTTTTCGGTTCAAAAGGTGAAGGGGTATTTTTTTGAAGGGTTACAAAATATACTGCATTCATATCCTGGTAGGCGTAATTCCATTCAACCCAACTGTAAATGGGGTTAAAATCGCGGGCCGAAACAAAGAACAGGTATTTGCCATTGGTATCAAAAACGGGGCTGCCTGAATTATACCAGTTGTCGGTTATCTGATGCGACACGCCCGATTGAACGTCATAAACAAAAATGATACTGACCGTATTGTTGTGAGGAACGGTGTAAGCAATCCACCGGCTGTCGGGCGACCAGGAATATTCACGGATTTCCCAATCTTTTGATTTAGTGACCAGCGTAACTTTTTTTGATGCCACATCCAGGTAATTCAGCCGTCCCATTTTGTCGGACCAAAGCAACATCTTGCTGTCTGGCGACCAGATGGGATTGTATTTATAAGTATCCGAATTTTTAGTCAGTTGAATGGCCGGTGCACTGCCATCCTGAACCTGGATATAAATCTCATCTTCCCCTGTGCGGTCGCTAATGTATGAAATGTATTTCCCGTCGGGCGACCATTCCACATTGCGGTCGTGAACACCCGGGGAGCGAGTCAGATTCCGGGTAATGCCCGTATTTGCAGGAACGGTAAACACATCGCCACGGGCACCAAAGGTTACCCTTTTACCGTCCGGTGAAACGGCCCATGAGCGAATAAACTTGCTCGCATCCTTAAATGAGTTTCTCGCTGTCAGTAGATCATTATCAATGGAAACCGGTATTTTAGTGATGGCACCCGTAGAAAATTCATAATTGTAAAGATATCCGCCGTTTTCATATACGATGGAATGGTCACCGGGTGAAGGGAATTTGATGTCATAATTTGTATATTTTGTCAGTTTTGTGGTTTGTTTTGTGTTGAGGTCGTAAACAAAAAGGTTCATCGTACGGTTACGGTCGGAAAGGAAATATATCTTGTCGCCATGCCACATGGGAAAAATGTCCTGATAGATGTTGTCTGTAATTTTGCTTGTCTGTTTGGTATCAAAATCATAAATCCAGACTTCATCGGCCATGCCGCCCTTGTAATATTTCCAGGTTCTGAACTCACGGAAAACCCTGTTGTAGGCCATTTTCTTTCCGTCGGGTGAAAATGAACACCAGCCACCGGAAGGCAGCGGCAATTCCTTTGACACCCCCCCGTTGCGCGAGACTTTGAACATCTGGCCTTTAAATGAATTGAACGATTGTTTTCGCGAGCGGTAAATGATATGGTCATTATCCTCCCAGGCCATTACAATGTTGTTGGGCCCCATCCTGTCGGAAACATCATCCCTTTTTAATGTAGCGGTATAAGTAAGGCGCTGAGGCACACCGCCATCGGAAGGCATAAGATACACTTCGGTGTTGCCGTCATATTGTGCCGTGAAGGCAATACTTTTTCCGTCGGGGGAGAAACGGGCAAACATTTCATAACCCTTTTCATCGCTGGTAAGCCGACGGGCCGTTCCCCCTTTTAAGGGAACCGTATAAAGATCACCGGCATAAGTAAATACAACCTGGTTGCCATGAATGGCAGGAAAACGCAATAACCGGACATTTTCCTGAGCGGTAACGATACCGGCAAAAAGAATACCGGTCAACAGTAAACAAATAAATTTTTTCATACGACAAGTTAAAATGTTAAAACTGAAAGTGGGCGCTAATTTTATACCGATAATTATTATTAATCGGATTTCACAAAATTATAAAAAAAATAACAATAAAACTTATCAAAGCTGTACGATTTTCAAGGTTTTCTGTTATTGTCGGATAGGCTAGGAAGGGACATCCATCACCTCAACATCATCACCGAGGTAAACCAGTTTTTTCTCAATAGCTGAAAATCCCAGTTTTTCGAACACGTGAGCATACTGATTGACCTGCCGGACATGTTCAGGCAATTTTTCTCCGGTTTTATAATCAATGATCACCAGCCCCCCGTCTTTGATAACTACCCGGTCGGGACGCCTGAATTTTTTGTTTTTTGTTTTTTCATCCAAATCAATCAGTTCCGTTTCATTTTTAACGATCACGCCTCTACTAAAAAAGGAATTCAATTTTTCATGAGTTACTATACTGTTTAATAATTTGCTCACCTCTTCCGATTCCTTTTCATCAATAATTCCTGCAAAGCGCCAGGCATTGACAACCTTTGGGATATCCTCCGCAAAATAAATTTCGGCAAGCATGGCATGTACCAGTTTTCCATAAGTGCGTGCGGGTTTGCTGTCAATGGCTTCCCAGTAAACCTCATCGGTCCGGGCCACTTTTATCAGATCATCCCAGGATGAAGATATCATTTTTGTAAGGTTGATCTTATTTTCTTCTTTTTCTTTTTTGTCTTTTAAAGACCCTTGTACTTTTTCAGGCAAAACGCCAAAATCATACTCAGACCGATCCTCATTGTAAAGGTTCTCAGCCTCAAGGAAAGTTTTCAGCTTTTTTGAAAATTTATTCTTTCCCCCTTCATAACCAGGTAAAAACAGGGCGCTCACCGTTCGGGTAAAAGCAACGTAAAGCATATTGATAAAATCAAGTTCCGTTTTATCCTTTTCTTCAAGATAAATATTTTCGAAACCTGCGTTGGCCACAGAGCGGTCAGTAGGCAACAATGCCACTTTCAATTCGTTGATTCCCGGCAGGTTGATTTCGGTCCAGACTTCATTTTTTGTATTCCGGTTGCTGCCCCCTGTTATGTCCACAATCACAGTTTCAAACTTCAGCCCTTTGGCTTTGTGGATAGTCATCACCTGAACCGCATCTTCCTCGGGATTAAGGGTAATAAAAGCTTTTGATTTTTTCTCCTCCCAAAGTTCAAGAAACGAACTCACCGTGGAAAATCCCTTTTCATGGGCGTCAAACACAAAATCGAGCAGGTATTGAAGATAAATATTGACTTCTTTATTCAACTCCAGTCCCCTGATCATCATTTCAACAATCTCATAAACCGGTTTGTTCAAAGCATTACCGGCATCAAGCCGAAGGCCCGTTTTTTCAAATACTTTATCAATATCCGGGTTTGCCAGCCCTGTAAATGATTTAAAAAACACATCCGGGTTTTCAAGGGTGTCTGTTACCAGTTTCAGGTTTTGGGCAACTTCGGCCAGGACAATGGACAGGGAAGGATTGAGGAGAAGCTTCAGCAGGGCAACAACCAGCCTGACAGCGGCTGAATTTTCGAGCAGGAGCGATTCGGGGGAGATAACAGGAATGCCGTTTTCTAGCAAAAAAGAAGCCACCCGGCCGGCATCCGAATTGGTATTGGACAACACGCAGATGTCCCTGTTATTATAACTGTTTTCTTTTAGCCTTCTAACATCTTTCAGAATATAGTCCAGTCGCTTTTGACGGTAATCGTTCGCATTATCGGCCTGAATGAACTCAATGGAGACATATCCCCCATCCACATTCTTTTTAGTCAGGGGGACAACCTGTTCATGGTCTTTGTAGATTGCCTTAATCCGATTGTTGTCCCCATTTTTAATTATTTCAAAAAAACGGTTGTTGAAACGGATTATTTCTTCCCTTGACCGCCAGTTCTCTTTGATTAACTTAATGCGGTGTGCGGCTTTCAGTTGCTGTTCGCGTTGCTTCATCAGGGCCGACCCGTCGTTTCCGTAAATCCCCGGGAGGCTTGTAAACAATTCCACTTCCCCGTTCCGAAAACGGTAGATGGCCTGTTTGGCATCGCCGACGAGCATATTGAAATAACCGTTGGCCAGCGATTCTTCGATGAGTGGCAACAGGTTATGCCACTGGAGGACAGAGGTATCCTGAAACTCATCAATCAAAAAATAGCGATAACGCCGGCCCAGTCTTTCATAAATAAAAGGAACGGGTTGCCCGGCAATTTCGCTGCTGATGCGTTTGTTAAATTCAGAGATGTGGACTTTTTGTGTCCTGAAAGTGTACTCCTCAAAAAGGGAACGTATTTCACTGGCCAGGGCCAGGGCATATATCTTTTTAAAGACAGTTTTAAACAATAAATAATCATCCTTTATTTGCTGAATCTTTTGAAAACTTTTTGTGAGTTCCCCTTTGATTTTCCCAATACTTCTTTTGGCAGTTGCGTCAGCTTTTCCGGATATCCATTTGTCTTCAGATATTGTTGTATTAATGTAAGAATTAGGGTTTACATTACTATCATCTTTTAAAACCGAACATTTATGAAAGTATGCACTTATTCCGTTCCTGCCCCGGTAAAAATCAGATTCGTACAAGTTGTTCCTGCTGATTAAGTTTACCGCTTCACCGGCAATATTCTTTATTGTCCCCTTAAGCGTGGAATACTTTTCCCTGATTTGCCTGATGATTTTCAGCATTTCTGCAGGTTCAATGTCCTCAATCTTTTGCAGCCACTGAAAGCTGTCCTCGTTGAATTGTTTTTCAACAAACTCCCTGACCGGTTTGCCGGGGTCGAAACTTTTTTCCTCTTCCGCCTGTGACAGCACAAAGTTAATCATGATATCCGTCAAGGCTTTGTCAGAACCCACTTTATCGAACAGTTCGGCAACGATGTCGGGCACGATATCATCCCTGTCAATCACCACCTCAAAGTTCTGCGGTAGTTTAACATCGGTTGCAAATGTGCGGATGATACGGTGTACAAAGGCATCAATTGTGCTGACAGCAAACTCGTCGTAATTGTGGAGGATGAGTGTTTGAAGTTGTTTTGCTGCGGACCGGGTGGTTTCCTTATCCATATTTAGTTCCGGGAACAGGTTTTTGTATTCGCCTTTTTCCCAGGCCAACCCGTTAGCTATTTCATCAAGTGCCGTCAATATCCTCATCTTCATTTCGTTTGCGGCTTTATTGGTGAAGGTAATGGCCAAAACATGCCTGAAATTTCCCGGTTTCCTTAATGTGATTTTAAGGTATTCATTAACCAGGGTGGTCGTTTTTCCCGAACCGGCTGAAGATTTATAGATTATAAGGGGCATTTTTTGGATGATTGGTTGAATCGGTCATTTGTTCTGCGGGCGTATTGCGGTGGTTGTTCATTGTTGTGGTGGTTGTCATTCCGAACGAACGTAGTGAGGAGGAATCTCCCAGGCACAGGGTTGGTTCCCGGGAGATTTCTCCCAGCCATCGCACAAGCCCACGCACGGTGGGTCGAAATGACCGCCGTTTTTATTTTATTTTTTAATTATCAATTTCTTCATTACCAACTGTTTTTTTGTTTCTATCACACACAAATACACTCCGCTTTTCAAATTGCTGACATTAAAATTAACATTTTCCTCTCCTGCCGGGATGTGTTTTTCAAAGATTCTTTTACCGTTCAGATCGAATAGTTTTATGGTTGCCTCCCCTACTTCAAACTCCTTACTCCAAACCCAAAACCTGTTAACGGCCGGATTGGGATAAATCTTAACTGTAAATTCATCAGATACTTGTCCTTCCGGAACAGCAAGGGGTATGTTTCGGACCGAATCAACATAATAAACCACAAAATTCATCAGATCATCGTTAACCTGCAACAGGGGTTCTTTACCGTTTTTTGCGAGCCATTTATATTCAATATAATGACGGTTAACGGGCACCCCCGCATTGAGTGAGTCAAGATAAATGCTGTCGTATTCGTCCACCACCGATTTTTGGCGCAATACATCAAACATCCCGTAAGGCGTAATCAGTGTTCCCCAGCCATCCACAGTGTTTACCCGTTTCTTTTGCACCATAATGTACCCTACATCCGGAATCCCGAACTGAAAGCCGGAAAGGGAAGAATCCACATCACCGAAATTCATCGGGAAAGCATACAACCTGTCGGGATTGTTATATTTAAAAGACAGAGGAACACCATAAAGGGTGGCGGCAAACCCCACATCATCAAATCCAGGCGACTTGTTGTTGAAAAAAGTAAACACATCGGTTAAAGGGATTTGAGGAAAAGGAAGATCACCCAACTCAGGAGTAGCCAGGTTGGCACTAAACAGAAAAAAAGGCCAATAAAATACAGGCGTTTCTGTTACCGACAAAAAAGTATCAACCGTTTGCGACAAGGGGATCAGACCTGAAAAATCCCAGGTAAAATCCGGGCCGGCACTTTCAAAGTCATAGTTTTCAAAGTTTAATGCCATTCTTTTCCTGACCGTATCGCCCGTTGAAGGCATATCATCCTGGTTAACGGTGATCTGTGCAGTCAGACAGGTTCCCGATATCATCAGAACCAGTATAGCGGTAATGTATTTAATTGGTAGTTTCATGTGATTACAAAATTAATCTTTATTTTCTTTTTTCTTCTTTTTCTGTTTTTTCGGCCTGCTCCTTCGGAAGAATTCGGCAATATTGGTAAAATCTTTCCGGTAGGCAATACCAACCCCCTGGGTATAGGGGGATACTTTTTCATAAGAACTGTAATTGTACCATGAATTGACATTGGAGTGGTTATAAGCTTTCAATAACCAGCGCCCATCCTCGGTGAGGGCATAACTCAGGTCAACATCACCGACAATATTACTTGCATTCTGGTTCGACCGGTCATACGTCATACCAAAGTGTCCTTCAATGGTCAGCCGGTCATTTAAGAATTGTGTTGACAAAGCGACCTCAAATTCTTCCTGGGATACGGCGTCCCCTGGTTTATAATTCACCCCGATATCCACATCTTTACTGATTTTTGACAAGATGCTGCTTAACTGGTTTGACAGGACGGCATAGTAAGAAGAACTGAGGCTTATGTTTGCCGCATTACTATAACTGAATGTTCCCAGCACCAGCAGCGATATCATTTGCTCGTTCATCATGGCCTGGTTGGTCGTGTCAAGCTGGGCATAGACCAGCCGCTTTAAATCCGGGTCAAGTTCGGGCATCAAAATCTCGAAACGGATATCCGGGTTCATCAAACGGTTTTTCAGGATAACATAACAATTAACCGTAACCTTATTCCTGAAGTTTGCAGAAGAATCAATGACGATACCCAGGCTTTTCAGGCTTGTTTTTACTTTATACAGGCCTTTGATGTCCACAATGCCTTCATAAGGGTTTCCTGTCCAGGAGATACGCCCGCCCCTCACCAGTTCAAAGCGTTTTGATATCAGGTTGCCCAGTGAAAAGTTAAACATCCCTTCCGAAACAATATAATCACCAACCAGGCTGAAATCACCATTGGAATTGGCTTTTAAAACAAGGTCCCCATGACCTTGCGATTCTATCTTCCCCACATCCGATGGCAGAAAGATGGATACTTTCGCTTCCGGTGTAATTTGCATACCCAAACGAATATCATACTCCTGTTTGCCCTCTTTTTTTTCAACATTTTTTTCTATTCCCTTTGGTTTGGCAGCAAGGGTATCCTGATGCTGAACAAAAACAATATAATCCTTGTCGGATATCTCTACCGAATAATCCATGGGGAGGTTGACATTTGTGCCTTGCTGTGTTTTCACATTCATGTCAAGATGAAGTTTGGAAGGGCTACCGCTCAAATGTATGTTTCCCGAGGTGATGGCCGTACCGTAATACAAGTCGTTCATCTTCCGTGTCGTATTAAAAAACAGGAGCCGGTCTGTACTGATGTTAACATCAAACCGGGCGTTTTTAAAATACTCATATTTCAGGCTTCCGTTTACTTTGGCTGAATTTCCCAGGGTGTCATAAATTACAAGTTTATCAAAGTTAATTCCATCCGGTTCGAAGTTGATCACATTGGAGAAAGAATATTTTGTGTTCAGGTAATTGATCCTCATGGCTGTACGGTGTGTATCAACGTAACCTGTCAGTACCGGTTTATCAGGTGATCCCTTTAGCTCAAGTTCACCCGATGCCACCCCTTCAACATCAGAAACCAAATAGGAAAAGAAATTTTCCACCGCTTTTATTTTAAACCGGTTAAAGGACAAAGACAAATCGAAAACATTTTCATTTCTAAAGGGGAAATAATTCCCGTCAATCGAAACAACCTTTGCGCCGCCCGATGTTCCTTTACGCACGATACTTGAATACAATTTAATGCCGTTAAGATCATTGTTCCAGGTATTTAACATACTGACATCACCGAGATAAACTTTATTAAGAAATAACGAATCTATTTTTATGTTGCTGATAAAGGCCGTATTGTTTTTTATTTTAGAAAATTCCATATCACCGTTTAAGGTGCCGTCAACATCAAAATTCCACAGTGCGGTCAGCATATCGAAATTTGAAAGGTTCCAATGATTAAATTCCACTTTCAGGGTATCGCCGTTGTGTTGCGGGTAATTTCCGGACAGACCCATTTTCGATGTACCGCCGAATAGATTCCATTTTTCAAAACTTACCCCCGTGCTGTCATCCACAATCCGGTTTCCCCTGTTTATCGTCCAAAGCGTATCGTTGATGACCACATCCATTTTTCCAATTCTGAAAACGGAACACCCGTCCCTTGAAACGAACGTTCCGGCGATATCACCGGTATTTGTCAACAAAGTGTCACGATTTCTCCAAAACAACCCGTAATTCAAACTGTCATCACCGGCTTCCAGCCTAAACGACAAGTTATCCAGCCCGAACACTTGTTTATTCTCAGCAGTACTGTCACGCATGATAGTATAATCATTTTGATAATCAATACCCAGCCGCCCGTTATTTGTAGAAATCTTAAACCGGTTGTTTCTGAAATCAATCCCCTTGTAAGTTATCTTTCCTATGCCCAGCATGGTGGCCATATTGTTTTGATCGAAATTAAAGTGAAGTTGAAACGGTTGGGCATCCGTAATAGTAAGGCCCGGGACAAACTGCTCGGCAATCAGGTCATCCCGTTTAAGAGTAGCGTTCAGCACAGCATATTCGCCCGGAGGATAAACAGCCGCAGTATCCATCGGAATAGCATTAAAATAATGGTCGAGGAGGCTGACCACCCTTTCGGGAAAAGTGGAAATATAATATTTTCCTTTCAGGCTGAGGTCGGCAAAGGCCGATTTGAGTTGTAATTGGTGTATCCCGTTGGGATCAATGCTTTTCAATACGGTTATTGTATCGGTTTTATAATAATCTTTTCCGAAAGTAAGCACGGTATTGTACATGTTCAATCTTCCGGTCATGGTGTCGGGGTCAATCCCTTTTATCTCCAGGTTGATTATCGAAGAAAGGGCAAAGTCCCTTATAATTCCCAGGTTCAGGTCATCCAGGTTTGCCCGCCGCAAATCGGCATTGAGTTTTATCAGTGGGCGATTTCCCAGTCTGGCATGGGCACTGGCTTTTAACATGAGGTTTTTGTCCCCGACAACCACGCCTCCCCACGCCGAGTCATTTTCATATTCACCGAAATACCGGATCCTGCTATACCGGTATCCGGCCAGGTCGAAGGAATAAAGTGTACCTGCGCTTTCAAGATAGAGATCATTAAAGGTGTGACCGTTCCCTTTCAGTCGAATATCAAATTTGGCATTGCCCAGCAGGTTCGCTTGTTTCAACAACCTGCCCAATTGCTGATAATCGCCCTGCAGGGCAACCGTAAAATGGACCGTATCGTTAATAACATGGAGAAATTGAACATTGGCTTCCACATCTCCGACATGATCCTGTAAAGCCAGGTCCGCACTAAATTTATTATAATATCCCTCAAATTTCAGTGAACCTTTAATAAAATCATGACAATCCAAATAAGGGCTCACGTCAATAAACTTTTCTTTTACAGGCAGGCTAAAACTTTTCAGTTCACAAGGGGTGGTGGTCATTTCACGAATATCGGCCGTTATGTAAGCACTGAAAAAGTCGGGCAGGCCTTTGATACGGCCATCCAGTGCCAGCCGTGTTTTTTTTCCGTAATGAATCCTTATCCCCTGCCCTTTCATGTTGCTCACCGGCCCCCTGACTTTTCCCGTAATACCTACTTTATTAGGCATTTCTGCCATGATCTTGTTAAAATAAGACAAATCGGATATCATGACTTCGGATGGCCGGATGTCGGCAACCATTTCAACCGAATCAATAAAGGAAGCGTACGCAAGCCAGGTATGATAATTAAAATCCAGGTCAAGATCAAAATGGCTGTTGTCAAAATTCAGCAATAACCCTTTGGCATGAAGACCCGAACTGCTGATGCTGAATGCAGTGGATAATTTTGAAATCCTGATGCCTGACCTTTCAACGGTTGAAAGACTGTCAATATAAAAGTTTAGCGAATCGTTAACAATATGAAATCGTGTCGCCGTTAGGTTGATGCTGTCAAAAAGGATATTGGTATAATTCATTCCCGAAGTGTCAGCAAAATGCCTTTGCTCGTCATAAAACCAAAACCTGGAATTTTTCAGTATCAGTTTTCGTGCATTGAGTTTAAATTGACCACCGCTTCGGATGGAATCGGGTGGACTGAACCTGTTTATCAACATTTTCAGGTTATACTCTTTATCCCCTTTATAGCGGGCATACCTGAAAACAGCCCCGTCCAGTTCCAGTTTTGAAAACACCAGTCCAAAAATACCAAAGTCGAGGTAAACAGGCTTTGCCTTTAGCTCTTTAACTGCAATGATCGGGTTCCCCCTTTGGTCATTCAGCGTTAACCCTTTCAGTGTGATCCCCGTCCGGAAATCTATTTTTATGGCATCAACTTTTGCATCAATTTTCAGATAATCCGACATTAAAGAAGTAACCAAACGGCCTGAAAGCGTCTGGATTTCCGGGCTGCGGAAAAGAAAAGCCAGTAAGGGGGGAATAAGAATGATGACCAGTAAAAGATTAAACAATATGGAAAACAGCCGGCGCAGAAATTTTTTCCGGGGAGGCTTTTCCTGTCCCGTTAACAAATCCCTGTCATGGCCATTCTTGCCCGTTCCATCTGCCGGTTTATCCGTCTTCCGGATGTTGTTGTCCGAATGATTACTTTTGCTGTCCGTTAACTCTTCCAAATGAGTATCTGTATTTTAGGCATCGAATCTTCATGTGACGACACCTCGGCCGCTGTGCTGGAGGACACCCGTGTATTGTCCAATGTCATTGCCAATCAGGATGTTCACCGGACTTTTGGCGGTGTTGTCCCCGAACTGGCCTCGCGTGCCCACCAGCAAAATATCATTCCGGTGGTTGAGGTAGCGCTTCATAAAGCAAAAATAACCAAAAATCAGTTGAACGCGGTAGCTTTTACACGCGGCCCGGGACTTTTGGGTTCATTACTTGTCGGGACCTCTTTCAGCAAAGCATTTGCCATGGGGCTGGGTATTCCGATTATCGAGGTGGATCATCTTAAAGCCCATATCCTCAGCCACTTTATAAAAGATAAACCGGACAAGGAAACACCTTCCCTCCCTTTTCTTTGTCTGACGGTTTCGGGCGGACACACCCAGATTGTACGGGTTGACAGCCCTTCGGAGATGAAGGTGATCGGGACTACCATTGACGATGCCGCCGGCGAAGCATTCGACAAAGCGGCAAAGATCATGGGGCTGCCCTATCCCGGCGGGCCGGAAATTGACAAGCTGGCGAAATCAGGAAATCCCGGTGCTTTTCATTTTCCCGAATCGAGTATGCAGGGATTGAATTACAGTTTTAGCGGATTAAAAACTTCATTTCTTTATTTCCTGCGCGACCGGTTGAAAGAGGATGGGCAGTTTATTGAAAAACACAAAGCCGACCTTTCGGCATCCATCCAGCAGACCATCATCCGTATTTTGATGAATAAACTAAAAAGGGCTGTCCGCGAAACCGGAATAAGTGAGGTGGCCATCGCCGGAGGTGTTTCGGCCAATTCGGCACTGCGGGCAACATTGCGTCAGGCATCAGATGAGCTGGGGTGGAAAGTCTATATTCCCGACTTTGAATACAGCACCGACAATGCTGCCATGATTGCCATGGCCGGTTATTTTAAATACCTTGACGGTGATTTTGCCAGCCAGGATTTAACACCTTATTCCAAAAGCAGGTTTTGAGAATTTTTGTGAGTTTGTCCAGGCAGCAGCGGCTTTTTATCATTTACTGATGATCTGAAATCTTGAACACGACTAACTTATCACCATCTTTTCAGCATGAGCTATTATTGTGTGCAGTACGTTTTATTAATCAATTTCCGGATAAAATGTTATCACTTTATTTTCTTGGTCTATTATAAATTTTACTTTAATTCCACTTATAGTTTCCGAGTAATATGTTTTCCCTGAATCAAACACTTTATTTTGATAAGCATAATTACATTCCCAAAAAGTTCTTGCTATTGACCAATCTTCGGGGAAGAAGTTTGAAACCTCCACTTTTTCAATCCATTCTCCAGTATTCTCATTTTGCTTTTTTTTATGCAAATAGTATCTGATGGCTTTTCAGGTATATAATAATTTTTTCCAAATCCTGGTTAATTTTAATAGTTGTTATAGGTAGCAGTTTTTCACTATTCAAAGATAGCAATACTTTTAAACTTTCCCCCTTTTTAAAGGCATAGATTGATTAAATATTTATATATTCGTCTTTAAAATCAACAATTTTAAAAAAAGATAAGAGATAAAGCTGCCGAATGTAAAGAATACCTATAATTCAATTAGTAAAAAAACACTGATATCCGGAAAGAAAACTTTGTTAAAGCACATGATGAGCCCCATTCGATTTATGTACAAAAATTCAAGTATAACTGTTCAATACCTGATTCTCATCATTTTAATATATTTTGTTGTTTTTCTGAAATTAGGGTATTTTTCGATGAGGTGGTGGGATGAGTCCATGTTTGCGGTCAATACCTATGAAATGCGTAAAAATGGAAAATGGTTTTCATTATATTTAAACCACAGTCCTGATATTTATAATTCAAAGCCGCCATTAACCTCCTGGATGCAAATAATATTTGTAAAAATTCTGGGATACAATGAACTTGCAGTCAGGCTACCTTCTGCAACAGCAGCTGCCCTCTCTATCCTTATTCTTTTTAAGTTCGTATCGAAACATTTTAATTATATATGGGCATGGGTTAGCGCGCTTATCTTATTGACTTCTTCAGGTTTTATTAATTTTCATTCAGCACGTACAGCCGAAGCGGATTCACTTCTGACTTTATTTCTTTTAATAGCAAATATTTATTTTGCACGATATATTCTGTACAAAACCAAAAGGGATATCTTGTTGTTTTTTATTTTCATTATGCTGGCTTTTTCAACCAAATTATATGCTGCTTTCCTATTTACACCTGCTTATCTATTCCTTTTGATTTATAAACGGTTGTTTAATAAATTTGTTTTTAATGGGTATTTTTTAGCAGGATTGCTTATTTTAATTTTTTCTGCCGGAAGCTTAATCTACTTACGGGAAGTGGATACTCCCGGTTATATCAATGAAATTCTTTTTAAAGATGCCGGAAGGATTTTTAAAATTGTTGAAAATCATAAAGAATATGCACTTTTTTATATTGACAGATTGTCCAAAACACGATTTTCAATTTGGTTTGTTTTCTTTGTTTTGGGAACAATTATGACCTTCTTTTCCACCAAAGAAAAGGACAGAACCATCTTGTTTGTTTTTTTATCCTATATAACCTCCTATTTATTGATTATTTCAATTTCCGTTACAAAGCTGGAATGGTATTACATGCCTTTATATCCCTTCTTATCTTTGGTTTCAGCCTATCCCATATATTCAATAATTAAAAATATAAGAGTTAAAGGAAGGCATCTTTCAGGTTTAATGACGTATTCAATTCTTGTCATCCTATTTATTCAGCCTTATTGGATAATTTTTAAAAAATCACAGGCGAATAACTTCGACCCAGGTGAAAAAGTGTTGCAGGCCAAAGAGATTTATCTTTTTAAAAGATCAGGGGAAAATAAAAACCTGAATGGGATTAAAATATTTTATCAGGGATGGAAAGCATCTTTACTTTTTTATCAGTATAAATTAGCTGAAAAACAGGAAAAAATTGAACTGATTAAAAATATAAATCAAATTTCTATCAATGATACCGTATTGGTAAGTGATGAAAACTTAAGAAAAGCGTTATTGAAAAGATTTGATCTTTCTTTAATAGATAAGATTAATAACGCTGAACTAATAAAAATAGGACAAAAACAGGTTAAAATAAAAAAATAAACATATCTGATCAACAAGTCTTGTTTTGCAGGTTTGGAAAGTTTGAAGGGTTTAGTAAGGCCCGGTCCTGCTCCCCCTCAAGGCTTGGCTGGAAGACTGGAGCCAGTTGGGGGCCTTGTCCCTGACCGAGAACGGATTTTTTTTCCACCCTGCGGGAATAAGCCCGTCTTATCAGCCGGGCAAGGCTACCCGCCGGGAGGAGGGCGCCGGTTTAAGGAAACAATCTCACATCCCGATATGGAGCACACTGAAAAACGAAGAAGCTTTCACCAGCACTTTTGTGCCGAGGTCTTTATAAACTTCATCGGTACGGGCAATAAACTCTTTTTCATGGCCAGGGACAATATCGGGGATACCCAAAAAGATCAAATCGCTTCCGGATGAATTTTCCCGGATAATTTCATTGACAGGCCGCTTTTCAGTTTCATTGTTCAAAACAATTATTTGTGCATTCATCCGCATGTTGGAAAGGACATTTTTGGCCTGCCTTTCTATTTTTTGTTTGTTTTTATCAATTTGATTGATAATCAGCAAACGTACAGTGGCATTGTGCCAATGGATGGATGACCACATAAACTTGATAAGCGACAACACAAGGTTCCCGTTGTTGGACCCGCCACGCCACCAGATATCAATCTGCCGGTAATTTCCAAAACCTTTTTCCCGGTCAAAATCCAGTAACACAATATTCAGGTCAAGTTCGGTAAGGTACCTGAGCATTTTAGTAAAACGGATGGGGTCGCGTGTCCTTCTCCCCCACCCCATCAAGATGGTATTGGGCTCAACCCCGGCAAAGCCGTAAGAGGCCGAAATGGTTTCGATGGCCAGATAAATATCATTGCATGCCTGTTTTTTGGAAAAGATGCCTTCTTCCATTGCCAGTTCGTCACGGTCAACGGATTTTGCCTTTGCCGGGAACAAAACTTTGGCAGATTTATTTTCCACAAGATCAAAATTTGAGATCAGTCCATGAGTACCCACCAGCCATTTTCCAAAATGGATCAGGTGCGGCCTGTTGGCTGATCCCCCGCTAAACAACAATATGTTGGCTATCCAGTTGCGTTCGTTGACTTTCTTTTTACTCTGCGATGTCAGTAGCTTACGAAGCAAGTTGGCATTCACACTGGGCCATACGTCCCCCATGGGCAGGTGCAGGTTCCTCCGGCTGATATAAATGTAAAGCAGGGTGAGGATAACCAGGGCAACGATCATGGCAGGAAAATCAAGTTTGAACATGATAAAGAAAGAAGCCAGGAAACCAATAATCCCAACCCAATAGGATATTTTAAAAGATGGCCTGAAATCGGTGCTGGCCCATTTTTCTAAGGTAAAGGCCAGGTTGATAAAACCGTAAGCCGTCAGATAAAATATGGTAACCAGCCCGGCAATGATGTTCAGATCGCCGATCAGCACCCCGAGTTCAGAAATGATAAAAGTAAAAATAAGGGCATTTCGCGGTTCGTTGTTCACGCCATGTCCTTTGGCAAAAATTTTCGGGACAATCCGGTCTTTGGCCACCGCCTGTATTATCCGCGGGGCACCCAGTATTCCGCCCAAAGCCGACGACAAGGTGGCGCCCCATATACCCAAAACAACAAGGAATGGAATGTAGGCAATGGTTACCAGGAAATTATAATTATTGATCAGCGTTTGCTGGTCAACAAGAAAATAGAAACTGATGGCCAGCCCGAGATAAATTACCAACCCGGTAAAAATGGCCATCATGGTCCCTTTGGGGATATCCTTTGCAGGGTTTTTCAGGTCGCCCGACATGGCCACACCTGCCGTAAACCCGGTGACCGCAGGGAAAAATATGGCAAATACCACTTCAAAAGAATAATGGGCAAAAGGAGGTACCCGCCCGGCAACATCAACATGCGCCGAAGCATTTGTAAAATAACCGATAACGATAGAAGCAATGGAAAGGAAAATGGCCAGCAGAATAAAAAACTGGGTTTTGATGGCAATGTTCGTACTGATCAGGGCGATGATCACCAACAGGATAAGTACCAGGGTGCCCACAAGCCTCATCTCATTGAGGGTTACCGTAGTTCCCAAAGAAAGAAAGTGTTGAACAAAGGGTAAAGCCGTAAAGTTCTCGGTAAAACCGACAATATACATCGAGATACTCAGAGCAGTACCCACAAACAGGGTAATGCCGATGGAACCCCCGATGGGCAAACCAAGTGAACGCGAAAGAATGTAATAAATACCCCCGGCATGTATTCGTTTATCGGTGGCAACTGAGGAAATGCTAAGGCCTGTAGTCATCGCAATAACATGAGCAAGAAGGATGATGGCAATTACGCCCCACAGGCCGGCCACACCGGTTACCCAACCCAAACGCAGATACATGATCACACCAAGTATCGTGAGGATTGAGGGAGTAAACACCCCGTCGAACGCACCGAATTTTTTTATCTTTTGGGCCATAATTGCTTCCTGATTTCCGGGGCCGGCTTTTTTCTGAATTAAAAGTACAAATCTAAAATAATTAATTTCATTGAAAACACGTTTGATATTTATAACTTTGCGAAACCGGTAAAACAATTGTTTATCTTATGCAAAAGAATCAATATCAGTTTCCGTTGGTGATCAGGATATCCTTTATCCTGCTGTTTCTTATTTTGTCTTTTTATATTCTCACTGAATTCAAATTTTACCTGACGCCATTGGTTCTCGGTATTCTTTTTGCTTATTTGCTTTTTCCCATTGCCAATTTTTTCGAACAAAGAAAAGTTCCCAGGATACTGGCCAATATTATCAGCATTATTATCGGTTTGTCAATAATTTACGGCGTGGGGCTGTTTATTTACAAGCATTTCAGGATATTCCTTGACGACCTTCCCGCTTTAAAAGAACAGGCTGTGGTGAACATCAATGCCATGTTCAGCACAATTGAAAGTTCATTTGGCATCGAAACCGGTGAGTTGAAGCATGAAGCCGGCATAATGATCCAGAATTTTTTTGATAGTCCCAGCCAGGTTTTCAGTGCGGCTTTCGGTGCCACATTCAATACCGTTTTCACCATCCTGATCATGCCCGTTTATATTTTTTTCCTTTTGTATTACCGCGACAAGTTCAGAAATGTTTTACTGATGATGGTGCCCAAACAGCGTCATGCGATTGCCGAAAGGATCGTTAACGAAGCCAACCGGGTAACTATTCGATATATGACCGGGGTGTTTATTGTGGTCAGCATCCTTGTCATCGTCAATTCCGTTGGTTTTTTGATTATCGGCATCAAGTATGCCATATTGTTGGGTTCACTTGCGGCCATCATGAATTTCATCCCTTATTACGGGACCATCATCGGCTATTCATTTCCTTTTCTGTTTGCCATTGTTGTGATGGATTCACCCGCTTATGCCTTTTGGGTTTTTATCCAGTTTATGATTGTCCAGTTTTCAGAAAACAACATCCTCACCCCTAATATTGTTGGTTTACATGTCAACATCAACCCGTTTATGATTATTCTGGCCATTACGCTGGGCGGGTTCATCTGGGGGCTGCCGGGTATGTTTATCGCTGTTCCCGTGGTAACGGTTTTGAGGGTTTTGGGTGAAAATATTGATGAACTTCGTCCGATGGGATACCTGCTGGGTCAAAGCGGTACGGAAGAACATGCTTTGAGTTCAGAAAAATTACACCGGCTGTTCAGGTTTACACGGCTGCAGGCATGGCAAAGGGGGAAAAGGAATAAATCACAATAAACGGTTATTTGCTTTCCCGGTTAAAATGTTTCAATCTTTTCACGGTAAATGATGTTCCTGTCTTTCAACCCGTTGAGTATAAACAACACATGGTTTTCATTCTTACCAAGCATCTCGGGAACGGTAATGCCCGTTTCCCTGAAATATCCACCGGCCATCAGCCGAACGGCCATGGCAGCCGAATAACCGGTAGTCCGGGCCATGGAATGGACACCTGTTTGCGGGTCATATTCATCATGCAGATCATACTGATAGCGTGTGTTTTTTCCATTCTTTACCCCTTCCACAATAATCCGCATTACCGTAATATCCGCTTCATCTTTTTGCAGTTTCCATTTTTTGAACAACAGTTTTGCCGTTAAATCCAGAGGGGAAATGTATTGTCCGTCAATATCAATTTTTTCATGATCAAAAAACCCGTTTTCAGCCAACAGCCTGATCTTATCGGCATAGCCGGGATAGCGGAGGGTTTTCTCTTTCATATTTTCAGCTTCGACGGTGAACAACAATGAACGCAACCCATCGCTGTTAAAGGCTTCGAGTGTGCCGATACCCGAAAATTCAAGATGTTCGATTTCCGTTAAAGGGGATTTGATGACCATCGTACCCTGTTCAACCAGGCGCGCCGGACGGGTATATTCTTCAATGACATCCATAGGCGAAAAAACGGCTTTGTATTCCCAGGGCAACTGCCTTACTTTCGGCAGGCCGCCAACAAAAATCTCCACATTTTTTACTTTATCCAGTTTGGATGCAGCATAACCTGTCAATAAATTGCTCATGCCCGGTGCCACCCCCATATCGGCGATCACCCTGACCTGTTTCTGCTTTGCCAGTTCCGACAAACCGAAAACATCTTCCGGATAAAAGGCGATATCCACCACATCTTTCCCCGCTGCTATACACTGTTTCAGGGTTTGAAAACCCATAAACCCGGGAACGGCATTCACAACCAGTTCAAAATCACAGATTAGGGCAGCCAGTTCGTTTTCCATACTGAGGTCAGCCTGGATTTTACGGACACGTTTATCACTTATCCGATCCAAAGCGTTTCTGTTAATATCGGCTATGGACACACTAAATGCTTCATCTTTGGCCAGGTCGAGGGCTATGGGGCCACCCACCAAACCACTGCCTAAAACAAGAATATTTTTTTTCATGGCTATTATATTTTTTTCTTTTTGCCGTCCACATTATTCTTCCTTTCCATTTCCGAAAGGACCACACCAATGACAATAACAATCATTCCAACGATTTTCATGGGCGTAAACGATTCTTTCAGGACAAAATAAGCAATGATTGCTGCAATGACCGGCACCAGGTTATTATAAAAGTTGGCTCTGCTCATGCCGATATTCCTGATCACATAAGTAAACAGCACGAAGGCAAACGTAGAGGCGAAAACACCGAGCGAAACCAATGAAATAATGGTTTTGGTATCCGGCCTGACCGATAGAAAGTCTTCGAGATCGAAATACAGGAAAAACGGCAGAAAATAGAGGGCGCCCAACAGGTTTTGCCAGGCTATGATGGTAAACGGTGAATATTTAAAAGATAGTTTTTTCAGAAAAACAGTATAGGTGACAGCTGAGAAAACGCCCAGGAAAAGAAAAGCGATGCCAACGGGGGAAGCGGTAAATCCGGTTTTGAGGTTAAACACAATCATTCCGATGCCGGCAAAGGAAATGACAAGCCCCAATATGTTGGTGGCACTTAAGCGTTCACCGAAAACCTTGTAAGCGGCAATGGGTGTGAAGACCGGAATGGTAGCAATGATAAATGCGCTTACGGATGCCGAAACATATTTAAGGCCGTAACTTTCACCGATAAAATAAACAAAAGGGTTTAAAAAAGCACTGATCAGGAATAGCCAAACGTCTTCTTTTTTGATCTTTTCGCGCCGGCCGGCAATGAAAATAATTAAAAACAAAACTACACACGCAATCACAATTCTCAAAAATACCGTTGTCAGCGGTTTGTACGTTTCAAATACAATTTTGGTCAGGATGTAGGACGCACCCCAGAAAAGAGCGGTAAACAAAGCGGCAATATGGACATTGGCCCTGCTCACCGGTTAAGACCTGTCACTTTCGTTTAATAAACGGGTGTAATGTTTCAGTGTCCTCAGGATAAGGGCAAGCAAAATGGTAACAAGCAGGGTGATATGCCAGGCTGTGACCCATTCAAAATGTCCGTTCTCAAAATATCTGCGCAAGTCGTCAATAAAAACAAAACCGACAACTGTTGCCAGTACCCCTGAATATTCGCGCCTGAGGATACTTTTCCCCGAAAAGGGAACCCTGTTTTTTTTATATTTTCCCAATGCCGGAATAAAAGCCGGTATTGACGAAGCCCATTCCAGGTAATCCTCCCCGAACTTTCGCTCCAGGAACCTTTCTTCGGCAAACATGATGCGTTCGTAATATAGCCAGAACAAAAGGCTGACGACCATCACAAACCAAAAATTGTACGTATAAAGCACTATTCCGGTCCACATCAGGTAGTTGCCAAGATAAAGCGGATGCCTGACCACCGAATAAATACCGGTAGTGTTCAGCGATTCGGCCACCTGCCCCTCTTTGGTGTTTCGCCCCGAAGTCCCTTTGGGCGTTGTGGCGATGGCGATGGCCCGGATGACAAAACCAAGCATACTCAAAAAAACAGAAAACGCCGTCAGCAATAGTTGTGATTGTTGCGAAAGCCCGCTGATGCTTGTGTAATAAACTACCGGAACAGCCGCCAGAAATAACAAGACGGGAATCTGACCGCGATGACGAAATAAAGTATTACCGGATTTCTCAAAGGAGTTGATCAGCGCCATAGATGAAGCATTTTAACAGGGGCAAATGTATTGAAATATTCTGGCAGAACAAGTGCAGGAACATTGGAAACTCATTATATTTGTTGCTTTAAAATTAATTAGCCATGAACAGGATACTTCTGATTTTGATCTTTTTCATCACCTCAACAGCCATTTTTTCGCAGGATTCAACCGACCGGGGCTATATTGTAAAAGTCGGGGATAAGGCGCCTGATGTACACCTGACCCTGACAACCGGTAAGACACTGACACTTGATCAGTTAAAAGGCAAAGTTGTGATATTGCAGTTCACTGCCAGTTGGTGTTCGGTATGCCGTAAAGAAATGCCCCACCTGGAAAATGAGATATGGTTGCCAAACAAAGACAATGACCTGATGTTGATTGGCGTGGACTACGATGAGCCCCTTGACAAAGTGGTTGCTTTTAAAAAACAGATGAAGATCACTTACCCCATGGCACTGGATCCCGGAGCTGAAATTTTTTCATTGTTTGCAAATAAAAAAAGTGGCGTCACCCGCAATGTGGTCATTGACCACAACGGTACCATCGTATTTCTGACCCGTTTATACGACCGCAAAGAGTTTGAAGCCATGAAAGAAAAAATAAACCGGCTTTTAAATTAACAACTACTTGCCCAACCTCGTATTGATAGGATATGGAAAGAAATTACCATTGATAACAGCAATAAACCGGTTGGTACAAGTATCGGGGTCAGGAAAATACACAAACGACGGATACTTGAAATATTGGATGTTGATGATCGCAGGCCCCTTCTTTAGAAAGCTGCACAAGAACTGGTTTAAGACAGCCGAATCGGTTTCAATTTTACCGGTAAAAACAATATCCCGGCTGGTTTTCCCATTCAGGGTCCCCCAAATTGCAAAACTGTCGTTTGACGTGTGATACAGGCTGGAAGGATCTTTATACCTCAGAAAAGTCTGATCCATATCAAAAAGGAATGAGCCGGTCGCATCAGAATAATCAAGATTGATCTGTTTTGCAACAAAATTGTACTGATCGTTGACACCGTCAACTTTACCCCTGTTGAGCAAAGTCATATTACTGACTGTCAACGTATCTTTATCAAAGGAAAAATTATGAAAAACAAAAGTGACCCTGGCATCGGGATCGTTAAAACCGGCTGTTGATGTAGCCTCATAAGAATTCTCCCTCCAGTGGCCGTATCCATCTTCATTGCCCCATTCGGGGTATTCAATCAGGATACGTTTCAAGGTATCATCATAATAAACATCGGCACCGTCAATTTTACTTTTTCCTGTTGCAAATAATGCCGAATCGGTAATGCTTTTAAAATAGGTGTTCATCAAAAGCACCATCATTTGTTCGCCGGCAACAAAATTTTGCGAAGCATTGATCCCGTCGTTATAATTGAACCAGGTGTTTTGTTTTTTATTGCACGAGGCCCAGATTACGGAAAACAGCACAACTATTATAATGATATATCTTGTTTTCATTTATTTACGTTTGTAGGTTTCAAAAGAATAGGCAAAATCATTCTGCTCATCGTTGGTCATGTTTTCTTTTTCCGTCAATTCCCATTCATCCAACGAAATCCCCGGAAAAAAAGTATCTGCATCAAAATCTTTGTGAACACGGGTCAGGTACAATTTGTTGGCATAAGGCAGGAATTGCCGGTAGATAGAACCGCCTCCGATGATGAAGTTCTCTTTTTCAGGGTCCATTTTTTCAATGGCATCCTCAATGGACCAGGCCATCAGGCACCCATCAATTTGCTCGCCGGGCACATCGGTTATGACCATATTGGTACGGTTGGGCAACGGTCTTTTGGGCAACGAAAAATACGTTTTCTTACCCATGACAATGAAATGGCCATCGGTCAGTTTTTTAAACCGTTGCAGGTCTTTTGAAATGTGCCAAAGTAAATCGTTGTTTTTGCCTATGGCGTTGTTGGAGGCAATGGCGACTATGATTGAGATGTTCATACTTATAAAATGGTTTTTACAGGTGTATTTTGCCTGGTGCATAAAAGCGGAGCAAATATAGAAAAACATTTTTCAGGTTTCTGATGTTTTTCTTTCCTTTTGGGAACTAACTTTTTAAGTTTTCAACTGGCGTAAGTCTTGTGCGTAGGCTTTTTGCACGGTTGACTTGTGCCAAAACTATAACTTCTAATCTAAATTTATACTCATGTCTTTTTTGCTTCATTCAATAATCTCAACGTCAATCATTCCTTCCCTTGAAATGATCAGGTGCACATGATTGGTCATGATAACATAAGCATGTAACTGTAAACCTTTTCCTTTTTGGCAATATTTCAAACTGTCCAAAATGATCTCACGATAAATATCTCTTGTAAAAACATTGACCCATCTTACAACGGCAAATGTTACGAAGTATATTCCGTCAGGATTAAGGAACTTGTATTTACGGCTCATTTTTCAAAAATAAGGATAACTTTTTGAATTTAGAGTTTCGGTTTGTTTAGCATGGCCCACCTGCCTACGTTGAAGCCCGCGTTGGAAGACTTGAACCAGTGGGGAAATTGTCCAGGCGGTTGCGTTTCAGTCGCCCTCAGGCTCAATCATAAAGGAATTTTGCTTTCATGCTGGATGTCCAGTTTAATTAAAAGTTTCAGTCGCCCTCATGCTCAATCATAAAGGAATTATCATGAAAGTTGAAACATCCGAATTACAGAAACTGTTTCAGTCGCCCGCAGGCTCTCCCATAAAGGAATAGTTATGAATATCTGAAAAATGGCCTTTTCCTGGTTTCAGTCGCCCGCAGGCTCTCCCATAAAGGAATTACAATGACAATTTCAAAAGATGAATTACGTCAGGGTTTCAGTCGCCCGCAGGCTCTCCCATAAAGGAATAATACAGGCGCTACTAATCAAACTGGTTTTACGGTTTCAGTCGCCCGCAGGCTCTCCCATAAAGGAATGGACCCGATAAAAAATAGTTTTTGGGTTTATAATCCAAGTTTCAGTCGCCCGCAGGCTCTCCCATAAAGGAATTATCCAAAAAGTTCCGGTTACTCTGTTCGTTTAAGTTTCAGTCGCCCGCAGGCTCTCCCATAAAGGAATTGTGTGCCCTTTTGTCCGTTTTATGGATAAAAATGTTTCAGTCGCCCGCAGGCTCTCCCATAAAGGAATTTAGTTAATAGTCGCTCAGGATTAGGTGAACCAGCGTTTCAGTCGCCCGCAGGCTCTCCCATAAAGGAATAACGTATTAGGGAAGCTAAAGATAGTATGAATACGTTTCAGTCGCCCGCAGGCTCTCCCATAAAGGAATTTTATTGAAAAAATCTTATTCTCTTTTACAAATTTGTTTCAGTCGCCCGCAGGCTCTCCCATAAAGGAATCTTTAACCCAAAATGAATATGATCAAGTTAGCTTGTTTCAGTCGCCCGCAGGCTCTCCCATAAAGGAATGAGTAAATCAAAAATTTTTGAAAATCCTATCTTGTTTCAGTCGCCCGCAGGCTCTCCCATAAAGGAATGTTAATACACTTGGTCTACAGTGTTGGTAAGAAGGTTTCAGTCGCCCGCAGGCTCTCCCATAAAGGAATAGAAATAATTAGATTGATAAGTAGGTTCATGTCCGTTTCAGTCGCCCGCAGGCTCTCCCATAAAGGAATATGTATTCTGCATTTCAAAGTCCGGTTCTAAAGCTGTTTCAGTCGCCCGCAGGCTCTCCCATAAAGGAATGTTGAAGGTAAAATTGGAGCAAAAACCCCAAATTGTTTCAGTCGCCCGCAGGCTCTCCCATAAAGGAATAAAAAGACGCCGATATAAAATAAGCAGAAAAAACGTTTCAGTCGCCCGCAGGCTCTCCCATAAAGGAATAGCGCGGAAGCTGCCTGGTGGAAATCCATCATATGTTTCAGTCGCCCGCAGGCTCTCCAATAAAGGAATAATCCTTTAGCGGGGTTCTGCTAAAGGATTCAGAGTTTCAGTCGCCCGCAGGCTCTCCCATAAAGGAATAGGTCTGAAAGCGATGGTTGGTGATGTTACAGGAAGTTTCAGTCGCCCGCAGGCTCTCCCATAAAGGAATAAATGTTATGAGTTCTTCAGAATTTATTTACTCGTTTCAGTCGCCCGCAGGCTCTCCCATAAAGGAATAGGATGAAAATCAGGGCTTTCCATCCCCTTCAACATTCATCCTGTTCTAATAGAAGTGCAATATACAAAAGTAAATGAGGCAGTTACAAGCATCCCGTAAAATAATTCGAAAACGTCGTTCAAAAAATATGGAGTTCCCGGAACTTATCTTGTAATTAGCTTATAAACACCTGTTTTCCAATATGTTGCCGATATATTAATGTTCGCAAATTATTTTCAAAAACCGGATTAAAAGGCAATTTCGAATTATCGCTCTTCTGCACTTTTTTAAACTGTTGATTATTTGATCTTTACAATCCTTACAAATTAATTTTTTCGCAAATACTAAGCTCGGGGGACAATTTACAGGCGTTTGCGATAAAAAACTACTAATTTCCATTGTTTGGAAATATAGGGTTTTACTCTTATCTTCTGTGTTACTGCCACTTATGGAATAATTCCTTTTTTCGCAAATGATTTCTTAAACTTCCACAATTTCCGGATTGAACGAGGGCTTTCGTCCGATACTTTCGCGTTTCATCGTACATGGGAGGCACAAATAATAATACAAAATAATGTCCTCCTTATCATTTGTCAGTTTTAGCAATTTTTGCTTCATTTTACCAATCTTAGCTAAAGTCAACAAACATTCGAACACACTTTCGTTACAACGAACTCCATATTGCTCTAAAGTCTTGGAAATTTTTCTTCTTCGACGATCATCTGCAACATCATAGGCTACAACAACAAATTGTTTCATAATAATCTATATTGATATTCATAACTCACCATTTAGGCCTGTAGGATTTGTACGATTTGGCTTTGCCCTCAATAAATTTCGCCAATGCGTTAGCTTGTGCCTGAATAATTTCGTATAAACGCATCTCTCTGTTTCTGAACACTTCCATTGTGTTGATACGGTCGATCACCTTTTTCGCAACAAGGTTCCGTGTATAATCATTCAAAAGTCCGTGGTCAGCCGTGAGGTTTTTATTTTTCATTAAAAGTGCAAAAATTGCACGGTCAACTACCGGTTGCCTGAACTCTTCAATCAGGTCAAAAACAAGCGACGGACGATTCCCTTCCGGCTTATGCAGATAACTTAGACATGGGTTTAATCGTGCATGGATGATTGCTTGTGTAATCCTTGCATATAAAATGCCATAGCCGTAATTGAGCATGCAATTGACCAGGTCGGTCGCCCCTTGTCTTACACGTCCGCTAAAGGGTCTTTTCGATTTCACCAGTATCTCAACTATTTTCCAATATTTCGCTGATGCCTGACCCTCTACTGCAAACATTTTCAACCTGAATTCATCTAAAGTTTTATCTGTTAATTTTAAAGCCATACCGGAATGTGCTTTCATGTTTGATAAGTAAGAATAATAAGCCACACTAAATTCACGGTTGTGTTTCAGGTAATACTTTCCATAATATTTAATGAGATTGGCCTGGTTATTTATCTTTCCATGAACAAATTTACGGATAAGGTAAAAGCTTTTGTCATTTGAGTAGGCTGATAATTGAGCGGTTCCGATTTGCGCATCTACGAAGGATGGGGAAATTATCATGGCGTAAGGCATTCCATTGTTTCCTAAAAAGTCAATGGAAATTTTATTTATAGCACAAGCTTGTACCAGGTTTGAGGAGAGGCTGACGCCTTTCGATAAAATGGAAATATTCTTCAGGTTCACCAAAGGCACTTCCCTTTCAATGTAACCATGTTTACGAACCGTTACCATTTTATCTTTCTTTCCGAGAAAAAGGCCCCCATGTGTGATGGACAAATCAAATCCGGCTGTTTCCAGTTTTTGATACTCATGTTTACGGGTCAGGACAGCTGCTCTGCTATTTAGTCTTTTTATTCTCCCCTGTTTATTTTTACTTCCCTTTCCCAGAGAAATTTTGGATTGACCAAACTGCTGATTGATGTACCCTGTTTTGTACACATTGTGGGTTTGAGCCAAAAATTGTAGCGAATGCAACTGTCTCATCCAGGCTGATTTCTTATTCCTACCGGGATTAAGCGCCTTTAGTCGTAAACGCAATATATTCATTAGCTCATCATCAAGACGCTCTAACTTATTCTGTGGAATAAGCTGTCCATAGAAATTAGCAATTCCCAGTACGGTCTGTTTTAGTTTTAATGTAAACAATCCGGAACCGTTTCCGGCGGCTTCCGACATCTTCATGACCAATCGTTTGTATTTCTTTTCCGATAAGTCAATCTCGCCCTTATTGAAAAAAATACCTAAAAATTCAAAACCTTTGTTTACCTGAACCACTTTTGCCTCTTCGTTTAAAGCAAGCCCTAATTTTTGTGTAATTATTTCAACTGCATCATTCTTTGCCCTGACGGCTTCCTCTTCCGTCCGGCCCAGTATGATGAAATCATCCGCGTACCGGACAAATCCAAATTTATTGTCAACCATCAATTTATCAAGTGGATATAAATAAAAATTAGCCAGTAGCGGAGACACTACCCCTCCCTGAGGAACCCCCTTTTTATTATCCTTCCATTGATGATGCCGGTTTACCCGTCCCATCTTCACGAACATCTTTATCATCTCGGCAATTCCGGGACTTTTCAAATAAGCCGAAAGCCGGCCAAACAAATGATCGTGAGGGATGGAATCGAAAAAATTGTCAATATCACAGGACGCCAGCCACTTGAAGTGCTCGTTGTTAATCAGGTGCATAACCCGCTTGATGGCTTTTACAGGCCCTTTGTTATCTCTGTACGCGTAACTTACATTCAGGAAACTCCTTTCAAGAATTGGCGTTATCAACATGTCAAAGAACTTTGTCCTTTTGCCCGGCATTTGCAAGCCGGGCTTAATCATCGTTCTAAATATGAAATTTTCCTAATCCGAAAGTTGTGGTAAGCCCGGCATGCAGCCAGCTTCCGGCGGCAAGCAACGGCAGCCACTGTTTGAAGTTTCCTTCATAAATTATACTACCCAAATGACCATCGAAATTCATCCTGGCCCCTTGTGTTCCCGAAAAACGCGTCCAGTTCACCCATTCCAGTTGCGACCGGAATGTCTTCACATCATGGCAGGTTTCAAAAGGGAAGTCAACGGCTTCTTCCGACCAGGGAGCACCACAGTGGAAATGCGCTAACAGGCCCAATCGTTGTAACAACCTTGCTAAAAACAGGTTAAATTCAGGAGGGGTTTTCATCAGCTTTCCCTCTTTTTTTAAGCGCAAAGGCGTTTCAAACTTCAACCTTAACCGGCCATTCACGGCAGGTACCGGAAGTCTGCTTATTGACAAGGTTTCAGGCTTGTTGAAATGAAGCATTTCAATATAGTTAAGTTCCGGATCAAGATATTCCAGCTTTACAGGCGCAAACTTTCCGTGGCCTTTGCCAATGCCTGTTTCGCCCATTTGTCCGAAAACACTGATTAGCAGTGGGAACATCTCAACAGCAGAACCTATAAGTGTCATTACAAACCAAAAAGTTTCACCCGGTTCAAATTTTGTCTTTTGGCCGGGCATGGGGGAGATAATATAGGCATGAGGGCTTTTCTTATATCTGGGATGACCTTCGACAAAACTATTATAAAGTTTTGAAAATTTACAACTGAAACGCTCCAAACACGTGTCGCAATCTTGCCCTTTCCGGTTACAAACTTCATTTTTAAAAGCATCCCCAAGGCAGCCCCGGAAAGCAGAACCTTTGTATTCGGGTAAAATAATAGGCTCCAGTGCCCTGAAAGTTATCTTCAGGCGGGTGAAGGTGAGGGAACGAAGAAAGGAAAAGTCAGGCATTGTTTATTTTTTAATAATTTGTCAAAGGGTCTAAATTTTCAACAAGAAACCACTTTTATCCAACTTTTTCTAGTAATTCATTCCATAGTTCTTTAATGGAGTATATGGACAACGGAACATCAATAATACCACCGGTATCCTGCTCTGCGTATTCCGCACGTCGATCACCAGGGATAGCCTTAAGAATCATTGCCCCGCTTATTGCAACTGTCGCCCCTGTTATATTAAACATAATATCCTCGTCTTTATATTTCTTCTTATGATATGATTCAATAATACTCTGAATTCCAATACCATTCTGATCCATATCGTTGCCTGAAGTACCATCCGAAAAAATTCGGATATTGGTTTTATGATTAGGATAGAAGCGGTTAAGAAAATCGGTTATTAATTGTTGAGGTTTGATGTCATCTGGCAATTTATTACAGCTTTTCGTTGCTTCTTTACTCGAGATCAGGACAATTTCATCGAATGAAGCATTATGAACAATAATTGATTTTCGAATTGGATCAAGATTTGCCCAAGGCCCCCAAAAAAAATTACCAACCTTTTTAACAGACTTATCCTCATTATAAAATATTTGATTAAACCATTGATTCCTTAAGGGTTCTTCCTCCATCTCCTTTAAGCTTTCATGGAGTATTTTTTCTTTTACGAGGCTCAGAGCGGTAATTAATATTTTTGGTTCTTGTGTTTTATCGCTTGGTTTTTTAATGAAATAAATAGCTGAAATCATGGAATAAACTATCATAAATCCGCCCATAATTATTCCATTTAGGACACTATCAAAAGAGCTATCAAAAAATTCCTTAGATATCGCACCAATACTTGTAAGTACAAAGAGCATATTTGCAAGACCAACCCAATGATTTGGTCTTTTTTGAAGGCTTTTGATAAAAAAAATAATAAAGAACAATTCAATTTTGCTTTTACGGAGTTTGCTTCTTAAATAAAATATTGATATTATAAGTATTATGATGGTTGACACTTTAAACCATATCAGATTCTCTCTAAAAAACATCCCAAAGTTGATGCTTACACTGTTAATGAGATAATACTTAAACTTATCGCTAAACCCAATTATTTCAATAATAACGATTAGAAGAAGTATTAGAAATTGCCATATTTTTGTTTTCATAACTTTCACTTTTAATAATTACGGAATTGTACAAATTGAAATACAGATGTTTTAATATTCCCATTATTTGTTACCAAACGTTGGGTGGTTGAGCAGACACAAGAAATTCTCTGATCTTTTGCGAGGCGTACAAAATGAAAAAGGAAACAAGGTTCTCCGCTAATATGCACTGCATCATTGGGATGTAATGAATCGCCAAACTTTACTTTACACCTTTTCACATACTTAGCAGCCAATAATGCAATTGACGAAGTATCGGCTTTGGGATCGACATCCGGAAATGGAATATCCTCCACATGACCATAAAGAACCTTTGCTGTTTTTTGATGTTCCATTTCCCAGTCTATAAAGGGATGGTTGGATAGATTGATGAGCATGGGTTAGGGTTTTTTATAAGTATCTGGTTTTACCACTTCATCCGGTTTAGGCAATATTGGACGATACTTAAATTCATTGATACCCGTAATACCCATTCCATTTTCCATATATCTTGTTCTTTTTTCCCATTGCACTGAAGCGCTATTCATATTGTGCTTCAAAGTCAACATTTCTTTTAATTTCATTAACCTGTCAATATCCCAAATGCATAGAAAGCCTTTGGTATCGTCATATTCTACACTCTCCAATTTGGAGAAAAGAAATTGCGCAAAACTATTTTTATAAGAATCTCTATTTGCAGTTTCATCCTTCTCGCCCATATCCCACGAGTCCGCTTTAAATAGTTTTTTATATCTATTTTCTCTGTCAATGATTACAACCTTATTAGTGGATATTAATACCGAACCAAGCCCCAATGGCTTGCCCATACCTAACTTATGACCTAATCCATCAGGAAGTTCTATTGCAATAAGTAATGCACCCAACTCTTCATTTGTTAAATTCTCAAAACGGATTCGTCCTGTAAAGGTAGAATTAACCGATAAAGGATTAATTTTATCGGGATTACTCTTACTTTCCTTTCCGGCTTCAATCCATGTGTTTTGATCATTTGTTAAACTTGAGGTATGGCGATGCCAGTAGTTTTTATAGCCTCTTATTGGCACATCTTTATCAGACCATTTCTTTGGATGAGATGGAGTTGTATTTATATCTGGCTGCTCCAAATAATGTTGATAGGTAGTTGGCTTTGGTGATGATAAAACCTTAGGCATTTGGGGTTCGGAAAGATCATATACTGCATCTCCATCTAAATAGCAATCTTCAAAAAACACTTTGGATGGATGATCAAGTGTTCCAAAGATAGTTTCTGAAAAATCAGGGTCGTTTATCTTTTCCTGAATAATGTGATCTCCAATTGAACGAGTATAGGGAACCCTATGATATCTGGCATGACCAAATGAAATGGCTTTCCCTCCATCAGTACGATAAAATACAGGAACCCCCAGTTGGGAAGGAATATTCACTTTGCCAATTGGTTTTTCATTCCCATCAACTATTTTCCCTTTTTTCAATGATTTCAATATATCAATAACCGCTTCACTTCTTGTATCATCAGATTCATAACCTTTGATTGCCTCATCAGCTAAACCAATATATTTGGTCTTCTGAGTGAAAACCCAAACCCTGCATTTGTTTTGAAATTCACCAACGGAAAACTTACAAGTACTTGCACTATTATCAAACTCATAACTATGTGGTGATGCTGAAAGATGATAATCGCTATTAGATTGGGTTACTCTTGCTTCAAAAATCTTATAACTTCCATTATAAAATCGTAAAAAACCAGCATTTACATTCGCCCCATCATCTAACATATTCGATCTTCGAAATAGTATCCTGTCAGTAAATTGATCCAGTTTTCCATAAGAAGTGATATTTACAAGGTTCCTTATCAACCCACGTAATGAAGAACCCGGAATAACAGGGGAATCATTAATTTTTGAAAATAGCTTATCTCCGCCCCGAATGAAAAGTGGGCTTTTTGATACAATTTCTATATCAATGTATCCACTTTGTCCTTCAAAATTTGAAAAATTATTTGAACCATTTGAGACAACTACATTCTTATTTAGCGGTACAAAATTATAGGGAGCCCGGGCTGGATCTTTTTGGTTTAAGAGTTTAGCCTTTATTCCCTGCTTTTGAAGCTCATAAATCATTTGTCTATTGGACAACAACCATATTTTGGATAAAATTCCCCCGGAATTATCAAACTCTACCATTTGATCTAACAAATCATTAATTAAGAATGTCTGTTTTAGGTTTCTTATATCCAATTTAATTGATTTGTTATCACCATATTCAATTATGTAATCAAACCCTTTTTTTGTTCGCCTGCTTATAAGTTTCCCCTTTTTCATTATTTTTCCTCCTGATACTTTATAAATTCAACAAAACGAATATCCACGTAAGTAGCTTGCCCTGTATCTTCTATAAATCCGATGTAGGAACGGGTATGAATACACAAACGTTCCTGATGATTATTTACATCCTCTTCAGAGATATTTAATTCTTTCAAGGGTAAGATAATTTCAGTACCTCTTTCTTCAGTAAGTTTTAGATAGGTATTGTCTATCAATTCAGCTTTGGTCCCAAATAAAACCTGATGTGCATAAACAACTCCCTGTTCCTCTCCGGTACCGTCTTTTCTAAGGCGGGCATTGTATCCCCCCAAATTGGTTCGCCACACAAATAGTTCAGCATTGTCATTAAAGACCCGAAGCTTTAATATTTTCGATAGTGTTACATCCTGTTCCTTTTGTTTGTAATAAACAAATTGCTTGTTTTCAATCCTGCCAATCACTACCCTGTGATAAAGATAAGCGATAAACCATGCATTTTCCGGCGTATTTTCCAAAATGTCCCCATCCGATTTAATATCAATCGGATCCGAGGAGCTTTTTATTTTTGAATATAAGAGTCCGTTAGTTTTCATTTTTTCTTTGCTTATATAGATTAATACGCTCTTCGTACCATATATCGTTTTTGCGATCATGCAATGCGTCAACATATGTTTGCAGAACTTCTTTTTTTTCAGGATTTTTAAAATCTTCCGTTAAAGTGAACTTGGATTTGCCGTCCACTATGGCAGCACTGATGCCTTCCAAAACGCCACGTCCAATGGCCTTTTCACCACCGATGGGCAAATCTGCCGTCCAAATGTCTTTCAGTAAAAGCAGCATTAGTCCTTTGTCAATAGGCTTTGCATCTTTTACCCTGATTCGAAAATTCATGATTTGATTTTCGCCCTTGACCGGAAATAGAGGAACTTCTTCAATCAAAGCACTGTCAACTGTCCCCCCCGTAAAGCGGTCAATTTGAATGCGGGTCTGGATTTCTTCTTTTACGTTCTTTATTGGAACTTCATCGACAAATACCCTCGAAGGAACAGTGTAACCGTCTTTTTTAATAGTGACACTATCAGCTTCTTTTTCCACATCTCCAAATAAACCTGCAAGGATGGTTTTTGTTATTTCTCTGTCAGCTTGTATTGTATTCAAGATTCTTTCAGAACGTCCGCGCAAAGCTCCTTTGATCGAAGAACCTGATAAAATGTTCTTACCGCCTGATTTCAAATGGGTGGAATCGGGAGCTTTAGGGTCTTTTGAATAGGAGCGAATTATCATAGAGTTTTTGATGCGGAAAGAAGCAACGATTTCAAAGATTGAGTTTTGGGGTGCAAGTAATGATTCTGTTAACTTCTCTATTGAGTTCCTGGTTAAATCATTATCAATCCACTGTTGAATATGTGTAGGATGTTCAAAATCAATCTCGTACAGTTGTACATCGCCTTTTATACGACCAAAACCTACTGTGGATTTGGCACCCAAATCAGTTCCATTTTCGATGACTCTTGCAATATCAGAGGCAATTTTCAAGGCCAAATCATAATTGGCCATCTCATTTTCAATCCTGAAAATCATGGTCAAATTGAATTTAGCCTCCGGAGCAAGTAATTCGTAATCGAATTTAGCTCCTTTAGCAACAGTTCCTTTTGCAGAATCAATGCGGATACCATCACGGATCTCTGTGACTTGCTTACCATTTTTGGGGAGTTCATTTAAAAGTATGTCACTACAATCGATAAATGATGCGTTCTGTTCTGACTCACCCCAATAATTTTTGATTTCAGCATGGTTTTCAATATCAAATAAACGGAAGATTCTCCCCATAAATGAGGTGGCAGGAATATAGGGCAACTCCTTCTTTTTATAGAATTCATTAAATTTTTCAGGAGGAAGAATCGAACCGTTGGAATCTAATGCGTATTCAGTAGTTACAACATCCCGGTCGCTGTGTTCATCCCTTCCTGACCCTATTCCAATGGGTCTTAGATTTTGCAATTGGGCTTTTAATATAATTCTACCGTTTTTCATCTTTTTCAGTATTAATGTTATTGCGGCGTAACTGGTTAAAATATTGTTCGAAATAGAGGCGCTTGAGTTCATCTTCATGCTGAGATAAATCAACATCCTGTTTTGGTGAATGTATTTTGATATTATTAGAAAGTACAGCCTTAAAATGTTCAACCAGATTTTTATTTGAAACATAGGATTTGGTCAAATGATTTTTTGCCGTAGGCCGCAATTGATTTAAAAAATCTCTAAACATTTCCGGTTCAAAAACCATTGCTTTCAATTTACCTAAAAGGTGATTGCTTGAAATTACCGGTTGAGTTTTATCAGCATCACCTAAAGCTTTCAGCATCACTTCTTCTTTGGCCTGTTTCAAACAGGTTGATTTCCAGATGTTTTTAGTGAGTTTTGGTGTTTCAAATGGTGGTTTATCAAGTCTTGGCTCTTCCCATTCATTAAACTCTAACTCTTTAGGGGTTGTATTCAGAACTGAGAATGAAACCTGGCCATACCCTTCATGCGTTCGTTCTCCTAAACCTAAATTCGTGAGTTCTGATGAATTGGAAGGCAGTTTATTAAGTAAAAAAGAACTGCCGGCGGCAAATACATTCTCCGATGGTTTACGAAGTTTCCAAACATTCAAAAATCCCTCAATACGCGCTTTGCGTGAAATAGACCTCTCAATTTTTGAATCGTTTAGGTAATTGTTGAGGTCATCGGTTGCAAGGCTTGAAAATCCATTATTGTTATAAATGATTGCATCAGAAAGTAATGTCATTATTACTTGTCCTGATTCTGGTGATTTCTCATCTGCGATGTTGTCGATCCATTCGAAACTTACTTTTCCATACTCGGAAGTAGCTGAACGGCCTATCCGAATAGGAGTGCCTGAAGGTAATAACTTTTGAATTATTTTTTCGTCACTGTCATTTTTTAAGGTAATGGTTCCTTTAAATACCAACCCGGCAGGTAGCGACTGATAATTGAAAAGTTTTCCATCATCAGCGGTTCTTGTACTGTTGTCAATCTGGTTGTGTAGCCTGATTTCTTTTCGGATGGTCAAAGGAGAAATATGCTTTGACTCAACACTTATAAGCGAAGATATTCCTTTTGTTTGCTCAGAAGGAGGATTATCGGAAACCAGAAGATTGTGTGCTTTCTCCGGATAGTACTTTTCTTGCACCAATGCAATAGGAGCGGGAACGAATGTTTTTCCTTTTTCTAAAGGGAAAGCATTCGAGAAAATGCAATCTCCACTAACAATAAGTCGGGTGAATTCAGAATCAGCAGTCTTCTTTTTCAGATAACGTTGCGCAAATATCCCTTGTATCACAGTACCACGGATGTATTGCAGGGTTTCATACATATTGGGATCGTCGGAGTGTTGTGTAATAATGAGTGGTTCCAGCGAGCTGATGGTATAATGTAACTTTTTCATTCTGCAAAGCTTTTTTCGGGTTCAACCTTTGAGGCAACGGGCAGTATCAACTGACACCGGATATGCCCTAATCCACGATTTCGCATTGAACCAATTCGGCGGGTAAGTGCAACAATGCTCATAAAATTTTCCAGGTGGTTTGGATCAAAGTAAAGTTCTCCTGTAAAAATAAATCCTTTTTTAAGCACACGGAAGGTTCTTAGTGAAGTATCGGAGGCAATACCGTTTTTATCAATTCTTGTCATTACATGAAGGGTAGTAAAGTATTCAATTACCTCCGATCGTGAAATTAACCCCTCTTGAATTAAATATTTCAGATAAGTTTTATTTGCCCTGTAATCTGGCAAAAAAAGGCTTGATACTGCTAGATATTCAGTATTCTTATCGGTCAGCCCTACATCACCGAAAAGTTCTTCAACTGAATTAAGCCTTCCAAGCTGTTTCAATAATTCGGCTTGTTCCCTGAGAATACCTTTTACCCTTTTGCCTGGGATAATGGGTAAACCCACTTCATCGAAAACCGAATCCTTATCAATTATTGACCCGTACCCTTCGGCAGAACCAATCAATGTGTAGGATTGCAATAAAATTTGCAGCGTATATTTCTGTTGTGCCATTTTATTTTTTATTTATTAAGTTGGATAGATTTCAAGCAATTCAATCATATCGAAGAATGGATATTTATTTTCTTGATCATTCTGCCGGTTAAAGAATTTCATTTTAAATTCGTTGTGCTGATGCTTCAAATGTTCCATAAAATCTTCAAAAGAAGCATCATCACGGGTGAGCATTTCACGCAAATCCTTAATTTTAGCATTGGGTAAAGTCTCTTTCAGGATTAATGAATATTTTATTAGCTGGCCAAAAGAAATATTTCCAGTTACTTTTTCCAGTCTATAAGGACGATTGTAAAGAGGTTTGTTCCCTTTTATGTTAAAAAATTGAAGTTTCCGGACTTCTTCCAGAGTATTCCCTAAGCCACTATAAGCCAATTGAAAATCAATCCAGTTGCCGCCATCTTTTGTTTGTTGGGTATCCATGTATTTTTTTCTGGCGCTTTTAGCCGATACGCACAATTCTTCCGCCATTTTATATGCCCGGTAAAAGGGATATTTGGCTTTAACTATTGCAATTCCTGCACATGCACTAAATGGTTTGGTTTTTTCTTCATCTATGTAAAAGTTCTCAAACCTCTCCATAAAATTTTCAGCAAACCATATTCCCAGTTTGCCATGACAAACAAAAGTTATATCATCTCCTCCAAGGACAATGGGGCGTATGGGTAAAGTTTTGTCAAATGTTTTACCATCTAAAATATTTTTAAAATCATTTTTGCTTTTAACATAGAGTTTAAGTGTATCAATAAAGGCATTTCTGACAGCTTCATTAACTTTAGATGAGAGGTTTTTTGTTGCATCAACACTATTTAGGTTTCTAAATACTTCGCCAAAGCCATTCCCATCAATGTGAACGACGGAAATATGTGAATCTTCATGTTTTTTCTGACCAAGATGTTCGAATTCAGCTGGGAAACTATAATTATTAAAAATTGTATCAACCAGCAAGGTTTTTTCTTCTTCCCTGGCCTTTTGCTCAAAGTTTCGCTTGGTGGCAGTTGACGATGAGATTAAATTATTAAACTTATCTATTTGTTCAACTGATAAAGAAGAAAACCGACAAGTATCTGTAATACCATGAGATGCAATTGTATTAATTGGTTGGAATTTGCCCTTATTTTCCGCCAGTTTCCCAAATAACATTTGAATTTCACTGCTATATTTCTTTCTGTCGAAACCTTCTTTTATAGCTACAGTAATTGAAACGCCTGGGTGTTTCCAAAGTAACCCTGTTGTATAATCCTGAATGATTTCTTTGGCCTTGGCTTTGGTGCTGGCAAAAAGCAGGGCATTGCCACCACCGATGTAACCGATTTCAATATCCTTTGGATGATCTTTTGCTTTTTGGGTAAAATAATCATAAATGTTTTCCACAATATAGGATGCCCCCAGGTTGTCTTTTAACTTATTGGAGCCAAACACGTATTGTTGTATGGACATGGTGTCAAAAAGAATAGCAGTATTCATTATTTTGTTGTTAATTTATTTAATTTCCTTAATTCATAGAAGTCGAATGCTGATTCATAACTATTATAATTAATGGTTATATCTCAATTTTTATAATAATTTTAAATCACTCTAGAATCATAATAACCTCCAACTACTTTTTCATTGTTTTCCGGTTTTTCAATATCTGTGGAATAATCGGACCATTTGGCTCCCCACGACAGATTGTTATCTAAATAATCCTGTTTGTTTTGAACCAATATTTTTTCAATCTCAAGCATCTCAAGATCGTGTCCGCCGAGCAAAAAGAGATAACTTTCGGTAATTGCTTTCATGTTTGTCTAATTAGTACTGCATTGCATTCTTTGTCAATAGTACAAAAGCCGTTTTATAAGCCAATTGGATTTATCCTCTGGCAACTTTATACCGATTAAACATCAAAATGTCGCATATCTTCACTCCCTGCCCGTCCGGCAGGCGGGCGTTCAATCTGTTCCTTTTGCTGTAATATCGGCATTAACCATTGTAATAAGCAAAATGAGCGATAAGC
>CAJVWU010000025.1 GCA_913009755.1 uncultured Bacteroidia bacterium | reverse complement strand
AATGCCAACTGCATGTTTAAAATATCCAATCCTGAAGCTGTTAAAATAACGCTGGAGTTTACAGAGTTTTCAACAGAAGAAACAAATGATGCGGTTCAGGTTTATGATGGGGATACCCAAACATTGCTTGCGGAATTATCAGGACATGAACTACCTGATGTCATTACGGCTGAAACCAGCACATTGATCCTGCTCTGGGCAACAAATTCAACCGTGACGGATGAGGGTTGGACGGCTGAATATACCATTGACGGTGTGGGCATACACGAAGCAACTTATACCCACTTTGCCGTTTATCCCAACCCCACTTCAGGAATGTTAAACCTCAACATTGATGAGTTGCCTGCAGGCAATACAACATTACAAGTATCAAATATGAACGGACAGGTCGTTTACAAAGAAATCCTGACAAAACAATCGGGAAATATCAACAAGACGATTGACCTGAGAAACCAGGCCAAAGGTATTTATATGCTAAGCCTGATCAGTGAAAAAGAAAAAATTGACAAAAAGATTATTTTAAAATAAGACCTGACCCATCATAACAAAAAGCTGACAAAAGCGTGGTAAGTTAGTTGCCAAAAGCATTTGTCAGCTTTTTTCATTTACCCGGTTTTTAAGTTCATTGCAATAATTGTCTTGTCCTAAAACAGGTTTAGGCACTGCTAAATAAAACATAAGCACCTGGCCATAAAACCGGATTTTGTGGTTCCGGCAAGGATTTTTTTATAATTTTACGGAAAAACTGGATATGGAAAGAGATGAAAACAGGGTTTGTCTTGAATGCGGTTCCCGGCTGATGGGCCGTATTGACCAGAAATTTTGCTCCGACCAATGCCGGAATACTTACAACAACCGGATGAACAAGGACGAGACGGCCCTAATGAAAAATATCACTAACCGGTTGAGAAAAAACCGCAGGATACTAAGAGAACTGAACCCAAACGGTAAAGCCAAAGTAAAAAAACAAACTTTGCTCGCTAAGGGTTTCAGTTTCAAATATTTTACCAATGTTTACAAGACCAAGGAAGGTAAAATCTATTATTTCTGTTATGAGTACGGCTATCTGCCGCTCGACAACGATTTTTTTGCCCTTGTGATTAATAAAGAAATTTAACATCTTTTATAAAATTAATCATAATCAGGCAAAATGAAAAAATTGAAATCGCATTTATCCTTTCCGGCAACTTTTTTTAAGGCTGCTTTTGCTTGCAAAAATTAATCTTGAACAAAGGCAGAATCAGCCAGTTAGAAAAAGATATTCCTCTTTTCCCATCGTTGACATAATCAGGTTCTTTTTAGTAAAAACCAACAGGGAAAATGAAAGCCATTTCGCGTCCTGACACGATATCGTGCCGGAAAAATGATTGGGAAAGTTTTGAAAAATTAATAAATTTGCAAGGATAAGTAGATTAAAAAATATAAAATAACTCAACATCAAATATTTCCGGAATTTTCATTTTTAAATAGTATCGCAATTGGAATCGTTGAAACAATTAATTAATAAATGTGAAGGCCTGGCCTTCGACCTGAATTATACCCGTGCAAAACAATGGAAATCGGAAGGGGACGGCAGGGTTTTAGTTGGCTATATGCCCATTTACTTTCCCCGGGAAATTATTCATGCCATGAACGGACTGGCAGTTGGAATATTAGGCGGAGGTGATAAAAAGCAGATCATTCGCGGGGATGCCTATTACCAGTCTTATATATGCCACATGCCACGTGGAATTATTGAACTGGCGCTGGATGGGCATTTTGATCAATTTGACGGTTTTTTGTTCCCTTCAATTTGTGATGTGATAAGAAACCTGTCGGGCATGTTCCGCGTGCTGAGAAAAGGAAAATTTGTCAAGTATATGGATTTCCCGCAAAACTTTCAAAAACACATTGGCGGGGAGTTTTTTAAATACGAATTGATGGATATAGTTGACAAGATTTCTAAAATAAACAAAGTAAAGTTTTCACCGGAAAAACTCAATGAGGGTATTCAATTGTTCAATAAGAACAGGGCATTAATAAATGCTGTTTACGGTCTCAGAAAAAAATCACCCTGGAAAATTTCAGCTGACGAAGTGTATTCGATTATCAGGGCAGGTTATGTTATACCGGTGGAAGAGCATAATGAGATACTCAAAAAGGCAATTGAATTACTGGGTTCAATGGACGGGGAGCCCATGGATAAGATCCGTGTGATGATAATCGGTGCATTTTGTGAGCAGCCCCCGTTAAGTTTGATCAAAACCATTGAACAGGCAGGTTGCTATATTATTGAAGATGATTTTTTGCTTGGTTCAAAATGGATACAGGGTGATGTGGAAGCAGGGACTTCAGACCCCGTGGGTGCAATTGTGGATGCTTATCTGAATAAAAGTACTTTTTCATCTACCGTTTATGATGTGGACAATCCGAAAGAAGTTCGGATGATAAAATTATTCAATGAAAGCAAAGCGGATGGGATTATCTTTGCCGCACCCAGCTTTTGCGATCCTGCCTTGCTCGATCATCCGATTCTTCAGTCCTCATGCCATGATAACGATATTCGTTATATCAGTTTTTTATTTAGTGAAAATACCGGTCAGTTTAAAGTAATCAAAGAACAGGTCGGCACCTTTTCCGACTCAATTAAATTGTGGGAAGGGGAAACTGTCAACCTTAAATAGAAAAAGATTTATGCCATCAAAAGTTGTCAAAGAAAAAAGTATGATCATCCAGAAGGAGATGATCGCCAATCATTTCAGGGAATTAAGCACTGCGAAAGAGACAGGAAAAAAAGTTGTTTACACTTTTGTGCCGGGAAATATTTCGGAACTTATCCTTGCCTTTGACATGCTACCGGTTTACCCCGAAATAAATGCCCTGCAATCGGGCATGCGAAAAAAATCGGAAAAATTTATCCAAGATGCTGAAAGGATAGGCCATTCCGAAGATGTATGCACCTATGTGAAATGTGATATCGGCATGATGATCAACGGCAACATCGGGCCCACGGGTGAAAAAATCCCGCCACCCGACCTTTTGCTTCTTAGCTACACGGGTTGCTTTACTTTTATGAAATGGTTCGAAAATCTGAAAAGACTTTATCCCGGTGTTCCGGTGGCCATGCTTCATACACCTTATCAGGAAGATAAAAAAATCACCCCCGAGATGACCCGATATATGGTGAAACAACTCAAAGAAGAGGTGATCCCGAAAATGGAACAGGTATCAGGTGTGAAATATGACGAAGAAAAATTAAAAAATATCCTGCGGAACTCATCCAAAGTGGAAGATGCCATTTTACGGATTTTTGATACGACCAAGAACAAACCGTCTCCCATAGATGCCTATTTTGCAGGCGTTTATTATATCGGGCCCATCAACAGCGGGTTCAGGGGCACACCCGAAGCAGTCAATTATTACGAAGAGTTGTACAGCGAAATCATGGAGCGGGTACGGCTGGGGCTGGGCCCTATCACCCCGGAAGGGGAAATGGAAAATGAACGGTTCAGGCTGGTCGTTGAAGGACCGCCAAACTGGACACATTTCAGGGAATTCTGGAAACTGTTTTATGATTTCGGCGCGGTCATCGTTGCTTCATCCTATACAAAAGTAGGCGGCGTTTACGACATGGGGTTCCGCGTTGATCCTGACAAACCGCTTGACAGCCTTGCCGATTATTGCATGAACTGTTATACCAATTTAAACCTTGAGCAACGTATTGACTTACTTTCAAAGTGCATTACCGATTATAAAGCTGACGGGTTCCTGGTCAACTCCATCAAAAGCTGCAACTCTTTTTCCGCAGGGCAATTGATGATCATGAAAGAGCTCGAAAGAAAACTTGAAATTCCGGTCGGGCTTATTGAGTCAGACCTTGTTGATCCCCGGTATTTTTCCTATTCAAATATAAAAAACAGGTTGGAGTCATTTTTTCAGATGCTTGATCAACGAAAAATAATCCTGAATTATTAAGATGTTATGTTAATTTACTAAGTATGAAAAAATATTATTTGGGGATTGACCTTGGATCAACAACCTCAAAGGCGGTCATTATTGACGAAAAAGATAAGATAATTGGAAAAGGGATTACCAATACCCGGGCCAATTATATCGTGGCCACCGAAATCGCACGGCTTGAAGCCTTATACGATGCCCGTTTTACTATTTTAAAACAAAAACTGAAGGATGAGATTGAAACGAAATTCGAATATGCAAAATATATTGCCGATGTGGAATCTGCTTTCAAGTTTTTACAGTTCAAAAAACGGCTCGATAAGCTGAATATGCAGTTTAAGGAAACAATCAGCACTACATTTACAGGAGAAAAACAAGATAAGATATTAGGGTTTGTTGAGGGAATCGTCGAAAAGATTGAACCGGTGATCAAGCACGGGTATTTGTACTCGGGCACTGGGGCAAAGAATCAGTTTTTCCGCGACATTGTCAGCGAGCACTATAATAAGGAAGTTGCAAAATTGGACAAGGAGTATTTCGATTCCCTTATCCTGGTTTATGACAAAAGCATCACCCCGGTTGAAAACAAACTCACCGAATATGATTTTAAAGAGCTTATCTATGAGTCGCTTGAAATATTGAACGGAAAATATGAAAACATTGAAGAAACCTATTCGGAAAATCCGGCTGTTGATTTTGATGTTGAACTCAACCTGCTGAAAGGCAATTACAAAAAATTGCATGATTCCATTAAAGAACATATTTCGTTCATTGCCAACCTGGACATTCCTATAGACAACATGGTCGGGACAGGTTATGGCAGGGCATTGCTTCCTTTTCCTGAAAAATCCATTAAATCTGAAATTCTCTGCCATGCTTTCGGGGCACATGCCTTTTTCCCAAACACAAGAACTGTCCTGGACATTGGCGGACAGGACACAAAAGCCATTCAGGTTGACAGTCATGGCCTGGTCACCAGTTTTCACATGAATGACCGTTGTGCGGCAGGATGTGGCCGGTATTTGGGTTACATTGCCGATGAATTCAGCATTTCGCTTAATGAATTGGGCCCCCTGGCGATGGAAGCCAGCCATGAAGTGAATATTTGTTCTACCTGCACCGTTTTTGCCGGTGCCGAAATCAGGGAGTTACTTAACGTGGGCCAGCAACGGTCTGATATCCTGGCCGGGCTCCATAAAGCAATTGTTATGAGGGCTATGTCGTTACTGGCACGTTCGGGAGGGGTAAGAAATGAATTTACATTTACCGGCGGGGTCGCCCGGAATCAGGCCGTAATAAAATATGTTACCGAACTGGTCCGTAAAAATTATGGCGATGACCTGACCATCAACATCCATACCGATTCAATTTTTATGGGTGCAATGGGGGCCGCTATGTTTGCGTTGAGAAGTGATAGTTAATCAGAAAAATAATAGCTTGAACAATATGAATAATTCGATTTTAACAATAGGGGTTGATATTGGCAGCAGCAGCATTAAAATGGTACTGCTGGAATCTAACTCCGGGACTGTAATACTGGATAAGATTCATGAAAAGTTAAGAAAGCGAAACCCCGAACTTGTGGTGAACCAGCTAATTGAATACGTGTTGGACAAACATGATCTCAAATATGAAGATATTGCCTACCTCGCTTCAACGGGAGAGGGGGAAAGCCTGAAACGCAAACGAGGGCATTTTTACAGCATGACCACCCATGCCAAAGGGGGAATATTTCAGAACCCGGGGGCAAAAACCGTGGTGGACATGGGCGCCCTTTTTGTCAGGGCAATAAAAGTGAATGAACTGGGAAAAGTGATGGACTATAAAATGACCGGGCAATGTGCGTCGGGCAGCGGGCAGTTTGTCGAAAACATCTCCCGCTATTTAGGCCTTGCCGTCGAGGAGGTGGGAGAAACTTCCCTGCGGTCAACCAATCCGGAAATGCCTTCGGGAATATGTGCCGTCCTTGCCGAAACAGACGTGATCAACATGGTTTCGAGAGGGGTCTCAACACCTGATATTATTAAAGGGATACATCTTTCGGTTGCACAAAAGGTCATCAAACTGCTCACCTCCCTGAAAGCCGAATCCCCTGTTGCCCTCACCGGCGGCATGGCCATGAACAAAGGGATGGTACAGGCCGTTACCGAGCTGGCCGACAAGGGGAATCTGGGGTTAAAAATCATAACCCATCCCGATGCCATTTATGCCGGTGCGCTGGGTGCAGCCATCTGGGCAGCGTTCCGGCATAAAAAATTGGAAGCGGCAATGGAAAATCAACTTAAATCAACCTGAATAAAAACAGTTTTTAACATGAGTGATAATAATCTTGATGCTTTGTTCAAACCCTCATCCGTAGCCTTGATCGGCGCTTCATCAAAAGAATTATCAATAGGTAATGTCATTATCAAAAACCTCCTCCACTATGGCTTTAAAGGCTCCATTTTCCCCATCAATCCCAAAGCGGATGAAATAAGAGGGCTGAAAGCCTATCCTTCCATTTTGGATGTCCCCGGCCCGGTGGATCTGGTACACATTGTCATCCCTCCCCCGTTTGTCCCCGAACAGGTTGAAAATTGTGGCAAAAAAGGGGTAAAAGCCATCATCATCAATACGGCAGGGTTTAAGGAAATGGGCGCCGAAGGCCAGGCACTGGAAGATGATTTCCTGGCAAGGGCAAAAAAATACGGCATCCGCATTTTCGGTCCCAACTGCCAGGGGGCCATCAATTCTGATCCGGAACTCAGATCCTATTGCAATTTTACATTTACCTTCCCAAAACCGGGATATATTTCGGTTGTAGCACAAAGTGGCGGTGTCGGCGCGGTGATTATGCAGGCCCTTTATGATATGGATATCGGGCTGCGCATGTATTCGTCCAATGGCAATGCCTCCGATGTTTCTATTCACGAAATCATTCGATACTACGGAAATGACAAACAAACACGAGTCATTGTGCTGTATGTAGAAAGTTTATCCGACCCAAAACAATTTATGGAAATTGCCCGGGAAGTGACTGCCAAAAAACCCATCCTGGCCATGACGGCAGGAACAACCGACAAAGGGGCCGAAGCCTCCCGTTCGCATATTGGCGGGCTGGCAGGAAGTATTTCGATGGAAGTGGTTTTTAAAAAAACAGGGATTTTATTCTTTTCAAATCAGGAAGACCTGTGCAATGCTGCCGAAGCCTTTGCATACCAGCCCGTGCCTGAAGGAAACAAAGTGGGTATCATTACCAACACCGGCGGGCCTTCGGTCATCGCCATTGATGAACTGGTGAGAAACGGCCTTGACATTCCCCAACTTTCGGAAAAGGCGAAAGCCGAATTAAAAGAAACCATGTTTGAATCGGCTTCCATTGCCAATCCGCTGGATGTGGTGGCTACGGCAGGCGCTCCCCAGTTCAAAAGCGCTTTTGAAGTGATGATGAACGAAAAGGATGTGGACAGCGTGTATGTCAATTTTGTTACCCCCCCCTTTGTTGACAACGAGAGTGTTGCCCGTGCATTTGTCGCGGCAGCAAAGAAATATAACAAGCCCATCGTCTGCAATTACATGACAGACAAACAAAAATGGAAAAGCACGACCAAAATACTCAAAGAGGGGTCAATTCCGTGCTTTGATTTTGCGGAAACGGCAGCCAAAGCGCTGGCTTCGCTGGTACGGTATCAAAAAATCCGGTTGAAACCCGAAGGAAACATTCCGCAATTTACAGATATTGAGCCCGAAAAAGTAAAAAATATTATTGACCGGGCAAAAGCCGCGAACAAGGGAATGCTCTCTGCTTCGGAGGTTTATACTGTCCTGGAAAGTTATGGTATCCCGGTAGCGGGCTGGGCTGTGGCCAGCTCGGCTGACGAAGCCGTGAAGGAAGCAAAAAAGCTGGGATACCCGCTGGTTGTAAAGGCAGATTCCGAACAGATCATTCACAAAAGCGATGTGGGCGGGGTAGTCCTGAACCTTTCATCAGACCGGGAACTGGAAACTGCTGTCACAAAAATGAAAAACAGTTTTCCCGTTGATGACCTGAAGTTTTTCATTCAGCAGCAAAAACCCAAAGGACAGGAATTAATTGTCGGGGCAAAAAAAGAAAAAGGGCTTGGGCATCTGATCATGTTCGGGCTTGGCGGTGTGTTTGTTGAAGTGTTCAGGGATGTGGTTTTCAATATTGCACCTTTGACCGACAAAGAAGCCGAAGCCATGCCCGGTTCTATCAAAGCTTCAATTTTGCTAGATGGTTTCAGGGGACAAAAAGGGGTGGATAAGGCAAAAATCGTTGACATCATTCTCCGTTTGTCCCAATTGGTTACTGACAATCCTGACATAAAAGAACTTGATATCAATCCGGTGCTGGCCACTTCCGAAGGGGTTCATGCAGTGGATGCCAGAATAATAATATGAAATAAAGCTTGAAACATGGACAAAAAAAAGTATTCAGTCGGTATTATTGGTTTAGGGCCTATCGGGCAGACTCTCGGCCTTCATTTTAAAGAAGCGGGATGTGATGTTGCCATCACCGACCTTGACCGCGAAAAATTAAACCTTATCCGTAGCAAGGGTGTGGAACTGGTAGGCAAAATTCACAAGAAAACTTTTTTCAAACATGTCTTTTATTCAATCGAAGAAATGCTGGAACATGATTTTGAAATATTGATCAGCGCAGTCAAAGATTATCATGTGGACAATATCCTCAACCAGATTGAACATAATAAATCAAAGGATTTATTCCTTTTGAGCGCGCAAAACGGTATTGATATCAGTGAAAAATACATTAGTCATTTTCCTAAATCAATGATTCTGAGGATGGTCATAAATTTTGCCGGTAACCTGCAGGCCCCCAATGTAGTGGGGATCAACTTTTTTAACCCTCCCAATTATGTGGGCTCGGTTGACGACTCCCTCCCGGAGTTGGCCCAATGGATTGCCGACACCTTAAACAGTGTAGAGTTGGAAACCCATTTTGCGGATTCTTTTAAAATTGCCGATAAGATTTGGGAAAAAACCATATTGAATGCAGCATTAAGCCCTCTTTGTGCCATCTCGCGGCTCACGATGAAAGAGGCCATGGACAATTCGGACACACTCGAAATTGTGGAGCAAATACTTTATGAAGCCGTAGAAGTTGCCAAAAGGGAAGAAATCAAGCTGCCGGATAATTTTATCAAACTGGCTATCCGCTATCTGAGCAGCGCAGGTAATCACATGCCTTCATTGGCAGTTGACCTGATCAACAAAAAGGATACGGAAATTGATTATATGAACGGTAAAATAGTGGACTACGGACGGAAACATTATATCCGGACACCGCTCAACCTGACATTGACCAATCTCGTTAAGGCAATCGGCCGCAAAAACGGGGTGGTGAGTTTGTAGGGAACTACAAGGTTTGAAGATGATTACAATGATAAAAATGTTGAAAGAATAAACAACGAAAGCCATGAACAAGAAAATGTATTCCTGGAAGATGACCAAACCCGGGGCGGAATTTGAACTTGTTGAAAGTTCTTTGCCTTCCCTGGGCGAAGGCGAAGCTTTAATTCAGATTGCCGGCTGCGGCGTTTGCCATACCGACCTGAGTTTCTGGCATTATGGCGTTAAAACCAAAAAAGAGATGCCGTTAACCCTTGGCCATGAGATCAGCGGCAGGGTCATTGACGGCCCCCCGGAATGGGTGGGGAAAAAAGTGATCATCCCGGCCGTATTGCCTTGCGGGGAATGTGAATTATGTAAAAAAGGGCGCAACAACATCTGCCGGAACCAGTTGATGCCCGGCAATGATTTTGACGGTGGTTTTGCTTCTCATATCAAAGTGCCCGCACGGTATTTATGCCCTGTTTCGGAAGCCGTGCTTGACAAGTATGCTTTGAAAGAACTGGCCGTTGTTGCCGATGCCATCTCCACACCCTACCAGGTGGTTAAAAAATCGGGCCTCGAAGCCGGCGACCTCGCCATTGTGATTGGTGTCGGGGGGGTTGGGATTTATGCCGCCCTCATCGCCAAAATATTCGGGGCAAAAGTCCTGGCGCTGGACATTGACGATGAAAAACTGAAAATGGCAAAAGAAAATGGAATTGATGCCACTTTGAATGTGAAAGACAAAGACATCAGGGAAATAAAGTCGCAGGTAAGGGCCATTGCCAAAGAATTGAATGTTTCAAAATACGGATGGAAAATCTTTGAAATATCGGGCACCAAACCCGGCCAGGAGCTGGGGTTTAGCCTGATCACTTTTGCCTCGGTTCTTTCCATTGTAGGATTTACAATGGAAAAACCCGAAGTCCGCCTGAGCAATTTAATGGCCTTTGATGCCGCGCTCATTGGAACCTGGGGCTGCAAACCCGAATTGTATCCCGAAGTGCTGGAACTTGTCGAAAGCGGAAAACTGAACATTGCCCCTTTCATCGAACTGTTCCCCATGTCGCGCATCAACGAAGTATTTAAAAACACACTGGCCCGTCAGTATAAAAAAAGGTCAATTATGGTTCCTGACTTTGAATGAAAAAACCCTAAAAAAAATATAATACCATGTTGAAAAATCATGATCTTACAGAAATAGAATTCAGTGAAATTCTATACGAAAAGCGGCCGGCAAAAGACGCGGACGGAAATGATATTGATGGCTTATACAGCGCCTGGATATTACTCAACAATCCGCAGCAATACAATTCCTACACCACAAAGGCCGTTAAAGAGGTTATCCTGGCCTTCCGCAAAGCCTCAAACGACCGGAGCGTGGTGGCCGTAGTGTTTACCGCCGTGGGCGACAAAGCCTTTTGTACCGGGGGAAACACCAAAGAATATGCGGAGTATTACGCCGGTAACCCACAGGAATACAGCCAGTACATGCGTTTGTTCAACGATATGGTATCGGCCGTTTTCATTTGTGAGAAGCCGGTCATCTGCCGGGTAAACGGCATGCGCATAGCCGGTGGCCAGGAAATTGGCATGGCCGGCGATTTTACTATTGCTTCCGATATGGCACGCTTCGGGCAGGCCGGCCCAAAGCACGGCAGCGCTGCCATCGGGGGCGCCACCGATTTCCTGCACCTTTATGTTGGCATTGAACGAGCCATCAAATCATTGACATTGTGCGAAATGTGGTCGGCCCACCAGGCTTATCAGATTGGGCTGATCAGCGATATTGTCCCCGTATTGAAAGTGGACGGAAAATTTATTCCCAACCCGCTGGTGGTGATTGACCGGATGACCGATGATTTCGGAAAAATAATTTACGGCACCATGAAAACAGGTGACGAACTCAAAAAAGCAAAGGAGATACTTGCCGGTACCGAAGTTGACCTGAGCCGCCTGGATGAGATGGTCAACAGCTATATCACCAAACTGCTTTACACCTTCCCCAACTGCACCATGAAAACCCTCACCGAAATGCGGAAGAAAAAACTGGAACATTGGGACAAAAACAAAGAAAGCAGCAGGGAATGGCTTGCCCTGAACATGATGACCGAAGCAAAGGCAGGTTTCAGGGCATTCAACGAAGGGCCCAAAGGCCGGCGCGAAGTTGATTTCGTAAAACTCCGGTTGTTGCTGGCAGAGGGAAAAGAATGGAACGACGACATGATCCGCGCCATCTCCCCACAATACCAGGTTTAATCTGTTAAAAAATCAAGCGCATGCAAAAAGTTAAAGTGAATTATTTATTCGAAGGTCAGGTGGCCCAAATTATCCTGGATGACGGTAAAGCCAACATCCTCGACATACAAATGATGACGGAGCTCACCGGTCTTTTGGAATCATTGAATAACAGGCCTGACATCAAACTGTTAACCTTTGAAGGGGAAGGAAAGAATTTCTCATTTGGGGCCAGTGTTGCCGAGCATACAGAAGAACTTTCGGAAAAAATGCTGGAAACCTTCCACGGGTTGTTTTATGCCATCATGGAATTAAACATTCCCACACTGGCAAAAATCTCAGGTAATTGTCTGGGCGGCGGGTTTGAACTGCCCCTGGTCTGCAATTTTATTTTCGTCGACAAAACAGCCCGGATCGGCCAGCCCGAAATTATCCTCGGTGTATTTGCCCCGCCGGCTTCCATTATTTTGCCCATGCGGGTGGGTTACTTAAAGGCGGAAGAATTGTTGCTGACGGGAAAAATCATCGGCGCCGAAGAAGCAAAAAACATGGGCCTTATCAACGAAGTGTTTGAAGACAAAGAAAGTATGGAGCAAGCCACCGGCGAGTGGATCAAAAAATACATCCTGCCCAAAAGTGCGGCTTCGCTCAGGTATGCGCTCCGTGCCGTCAGGCTGATATTCAACCAAACCATGAGGAAGAGCATTCCTGTTTTGTCGGATATGTATAATAATGAACTGATGAAGTCCGCGGATGCCAGGGAAGGGATAAAATCATTTTTGGAAAAAAGGAAACCGGTGTGGAAAAACCGTTAGATTAAATGAATGATTGATTATGAGTAAGACGCAAAGTGGAATTCTCAGGCTTGAATCGGCCAACACCCTGAAGGTCATTATGAATGATTATTTTCAGCGGTTGAAGGATGCAGTGGAAACCGAAGGTAAAAAAGTGGCCTGGTGTACCAGTGTCGGCCCGGCCGAACTACTTTATTCCATGGGTTTTGAAGTATATTTCCCTGAGAATCACGGGGCAATGATCGGCGCTTCCAAAAATGCCGATAAATATATTCCAAGCGCTTTGGCGAAAGGATATTCACCGGATATATGTTCCTATCTGACCAGTGATATCGGTGCCTTTTTACAAAATGAAACCCCCATGAAACGCAACGGCCTCGACTCGGTGCCAAAGCCCGATGTCCTTGTGTACAACACCAACCAGTGTCATGAAGTGGCCGACTGGTTCTCCTTTTATGCCCGTCACTTCGATGTCCCGATTCTGGGAATACACACCCCCCTGGGAATAGGTGAACTGTCGGATAACCTGATAAAAAGTGTGTCTGAACAGTTTAAGGCACTGATCCCGGAACTCGAAAAAGTTTCCCCGCGGAAATTCGACATGGACGAGTTCAAAAACACCATTGAATTATCGAGGGATGCCTGTGTCCTCTGGCGCAGGGTGCTTGAAAAAGCAAAACACCGCCCTTCACCCATCAACTTTTTTGATGCAGCCATCCACATGGGCCCCATTGTGGTCATGCGGGGTACTGTTTATGCCCTGGACTATTATAAAATCCTGTATGCCGAGTTAGATGACAGGATTGCAAAGGGTATTGGTGCCGTGCCCGATGAAAGGTTCCGGCTTTACTGGGAAGGGATGCCCCTCTGGTACCAGCTTAGCAAAATGGCAAGGTTGTTTGCAGGCCTTGATACCTGTATTGTTGCTTCAACTTATTGCAACAGTTGGGTATTCGATGATTTAGACCCGGACGATCCTTTCTATTCTTCAGCTTTGGCCTATTCAAAATTGTTTATTGTCAGGTCAGAAGATGTTAAAGAGGAAATGCTGCAGGAACATCTGAAAGATTATGCCATTGACGGGGTGATCTATCACGATTCCAAAACATGCCCCCGCAATTCAAACAACCGCTTCGGATTGCAAAACCGGTTATTTGAAAAAACAAATGTCCCTTTTCTTGAGATCAACGGTGATCTGAATGACCCCCGCTGTTTCAGTGAAGAGCAAGCCCTGATAGCCATTGAAACTTTTATTCAGCAGTTATCAGCGAAAATTTATAGTTAACATTAAAAATCTGAACTATTGAAACCCAGGCTGAAATTAGGAATAGACCTCGGTTCTTCTTACACCAAAGGGGTCCTGGTCAACGGTGAAAACCAAATTGTTGATCAGTATGTCGTTAAGACCGGGTTCGATTTTAAAAGGGCTTCTTCCAGGATAATGGAGAAACTCTCGGAAAATTATGAAATTGCCATGCCCGTTTATACCTGCGGATATGGCCGCGACCAGGTGGAATTTGACCACATCTCCAATTCCGAGATCATCGCGTTGTCAAAAGCGGTTTATTTAAAGTTTGGAAAGAAATGTTCCGTCATTGACATTGGCGGACAGGACACCAAGTTCATTAAAATCAATGAACAGGGTCAGGTTGACAAATTTAAGATGAACAGAAAATGTGCTGCCGGAACCGGTTCTTTTCTAGAAGAAATTGCCTTCAGGCTGGATATTTCCCCTTTGGAATTTAACACGTTGTCGGATGATGCTACCGAAGAAATCAGGATAAACAGCTATTGCACCGTGTTCGCCATTTCAGAAATTATCGGTTTAATGAAAAAAGGGGCCACCATCTCAAATATTGCCGTGGGCATTTACAACTCAATCATCGAAAGATGCCTGGAAATAGTGGCTGCTGACGAAACCATCATCATAACGGGGGGCGTTCCCGAAACACACCCCACCATCGTACGTTTGTTCAAAAAAAGATTTAGTCAAGTTGAGAGCCCGGAAAATTCGCAGTTTTATGCAGCCTGGGGAAATGTTTTGCTAAACGAAAAAAAATAAAAACCTATGAACTTTAAACAAAATGAAGTGGTTGTCGTCAGTGCCGCCAGAACCCCTATCGGGAAGCATTGCGGATATTATTATGATTTTTCGGCGGAAGACCTCGGCGTACTTGCCGTTCAGGAGGCCATTTTACGTTCAGGCATTGACCTGTCGAAAATCAAAATTGAACAGATCGTGGCCGGGATGATTTACACCGATTCACTGGGGCAGAAGATTTACCTGCCACGCAATGTGGCCTACCGTGCAGCCAAACTGTTAGGGGATGAGGATAATCTGAAAGTGGCACCCGGCAAAACAACGCTCCGTATTTGCGGGACGGGCTTTCAGACCCTGGCCGATGCCTTTGACCTGATTCATCAGGACGGGCCGCAAAAAATGAATTGTGTCGTTTCTTTTGCTACCGAAAGCATGACCAACACCAATCTGGTCCATCAGGGGAAAAGGAAAAAAGACAATGTTTGGGATTTCGAAGATGCCCCTTTAAAAGATTACCTGCTCGAAGGTTTCAGTCATTATTATTTCAATACGCAAATGGCACTTACCGCAGAAAAATATGGGACTATGCTTGGGGTAAGCAGAAAAGATTGTGATGAGTTTTCTTACGAGAGCCACATCAGGGCACGCGAAGCACAGAAAAAACAATGGAACCGCTACTCGGGAAAAAATAAAAACGATTACCAAAAAGGTGTTTTTACGGTGAATACCGAAGACATGAATGGGATACCCGTCAGCTTTTGGCGGGACGAAGGCGTAAAGTATGACATCAGTGTTGAAGAACTGGCCGGACTCCGCCCCCTGATGAAAGCCGATGGGCTCGTCACACCGGGAACCGCCAGCCAGATCAGCGACGGTGCAGCCGCTGCCGTACTGATGGACAGGGAATTTGCCGACAAAAACAACATCCCATACCTCGCTGTTATCCGTGGTTATCAGTTTTCAACGGTCGATCCCACCATCATGGGGCAGGGGCCGGTGCCGGCCATAAAAACCCTCATGAAGAAACTGAAAATGAAAATGGCGGATGTGGATCTTTTTGAAATCAATGAGGCCTTTGCCGCACAGTACCTTGCCGCCGAAAAAGAATTGAAACTGCCGCGCGAAATTACCAATGTAAACGGAGGTGCTGTGGCTATTGGCCACAATATTGCCGCCACGGGATTGCGCATCACCACCGACCTGATCTATGAATTGAAGAGAAGGAAGGAAAAAACCGGAATTGCCTCGGCCTGCATCGGCGGCGGACAGGGCGGTGCCGTTTGTGTTGAAATTGTTTAAACATTTTAAAAATAACTGAATTATGGGCGTTTGTTTTTCCTACGGGAATAAATTGATTCAAAAGACAGCCAATAAACTGAACAACATCAGCAACATTGCAATCATTGGTTCGGGAACCATGGGCATTGGCATTGGCATTGACCTGCTGAACAAAACGGAATACAATATCACCTTTATTGATATTTCAGATGCCGCATTAAACCGGGCAAAACAAGACATCAAAGACTATTTTACAGGGATGGTGACAGGTGGCCGTTTGTACGAAGGCCATCTCGAAGATACCCTCAACAGAGTAACCTACTCCAAAGAATTTGCTGATTTAAAAATCGCAGAAATCATCTGGGAAGTAGCAACGGAACGCATTGATGTGAAAAAAAGCATCTTTGGCCAGATTGAGAAAAATGCCGGTACAGATAAGCTGCTGTTCATTTTTTCAAATACATCATCGCACACCACAACCGAGTTGGCAGAACTTTTCAGTGATGCTTATTTAAAGGAAAAGTTTCTGACCGGACACGGCTATTTCCCCTTCCACGCCAACCGCCTGTTTGACGTGATGAAAGGAAAGTATGCAAGCGAAGACACTTATCTTGCAGGAATTGCTTTTGCCGAACAGATATTGGAGAAAAAGGTAATTGCTTTGCGCAAAGACCACCACGGCTACATTGCCGACCCCATTTTTGAAGGCATGGCGGCCATAATCAGTTGGGATGTGAAAACCGGGCAGGATATTGTTGAACTGCCCCAGGTGTTTGCCATGCTCACTGCCAACCCTTTCCGGGTGCTCGATCTCACCGGCCACATGCCCTATACCGAATGTGCCAGACACATGGGCAACGACCTGCCCGAACACGATCGGCTGAAAGGAGTTTATACTTTTGAAAACAGGCGCTATCCCCAATGGATTGAAGACCTGGAAAAAAGCAACAGGACCGGGATCAACACACCTGCTAAAGAAGGCTTTTTCAAATGGGAAGGCAAAAAGAACCGGGAGAAACCGGTGAAGGTTTACGACCCGGCCTCCAAAAAGTATGTTGACATTCAACCCATCAATGCAAACGACTATTGGTCGGTTTCGGAAGCCAAATCGCTGGACTACCGCCAGGCCACCATTCAGGGCATTGACGGCCTGATCAATATTGCAAATTCATCCGACAAGGGCGGGAAAACATTCAGAAGGTACGTCATCCCTTTCATGCTTTATGCTTTAGATATGATACAGGACGGCTACGGGACGGCTGCCGACATCAATGTGTCAACCAAAGTCGGGTTGCGGTTTAAGTTCGGCCTGTGCGAAATCATTGACGGTTTTCTCAACCATTTTGGCATTGACGGCTTGCTGAACCTGGCCAAAAAATCCGCTGCCGAAAATCCGGACCGTACAGGCTTTTTCGATGTGGACGGACTGACAGGCCCGCGGAAAGGAAAACCAAGCCTGCTTTACACCATGAAGAAAAAAGGATGGGGCAATTTACTGGGTTATGGTCGTGTTTACGGGACGCCGGTAAGCCAAAGGAATTTCAAAACCGGAGAAACGGAAATTTATTACAACGACCTCCGTTTTGTTTTCCCCACCAAAAAAGACAGGGTGGCTTCCATCATTTTCGACAACCCGCTCAGGGGCAATGTGTGGAACAGATACACCCTTGATCAGCTTGACCATGCCCTGGGCATTTGCATGGAACTTTATGAACAGGGCAAACTGGGGGCAATACTGTTTGCTGCTTCCGGAACCGGCATGCGAATGCTTGGTGCCGATGCCAGGCAGTTCAACAAGGGCTGGTTCGACGCCCGCACGGGATACAAATTCCTGGGCGAGGAAGAAGCATCCTATTTTACAAAAGCGGGGATGCGGATTTTCCGGTTTATCCAGGAATGCCCCGTTTGGACGGTGGGCGTTTTCGGGGAGAAATGGGGCGGTGGTGCCGAGTTTACCTATTTCCTCAACCAAAGGTTTGATTTGGTTCTGCACGGGGTTGAATTCGATACCATCAAAAGGGAAAATGTTTTCAAGGAAAAAAGTAACTACAACCAGCCCGAGATTGAATATGCTATCCTGGGAGGATTTGGGGCGGTGCAGGAACTCAACCGCCTGGGCTTTGGCGATTCGGTTACGGATGAATTGTTCATGCAGGGGCTTACGGCACGACGAGCCTGGCAGTTGGGCCTGGCAAATTATATCGCAGAAAGCGAATATGAGTTGCTGGAAAAAGCTTTTGAAATTGCCCGCCTGAAACAAAAAAACGCCGCACCCTATTCGATGGCTTTGTATAATTTACAGAAGAAAAATGCGTACAACGAGGGTGCTGATGATGAAAGGCTCACCCGCGAAACCGGCGAAGTGTTCAACCCCGCCAAAAACCCCTACATTTCCACCGGACTGTTAAGGTTGCTGAACATGGGCGGGAAAAACCCTCCGGTGGACTTAACCCCCAGAGGCGAATTGCCGGGCTGGAAGAATAATTACGGGGAATTGTTTGATGATTGAATGTGAATAGCTGTTGAGTGACATAATTAAAAGAAATAAATAGAAAGATGTATCTGAAAAAATTCAAATTCCATCGCCCCGGCTCCTTGAACGAAGCACTTGAGTTGCTATCGAATACTGAAAACGGAGCGCTGAAAGCCGGCGGTACCGACCTGTTGGTGGAAATGAAAAAGGGTCTTCGGTCACATTCCGACCTCATATCCCTGACCGGAATTGACGAACTGAAAGAAGTTCGTGATGACAATGAATCCGTGTACATGGGGGCAGGTCTTACCCATTCGGAGATACTGAACTCGGAACTGATCAACAAGTATTTTCCGGCTTTTACCGAGGCCGTTTTGCAAATTGGCAGCGAACAGGTAAGGAACACCGGCACACTCGGCGGAAATTTGTGCACTGCCGCAGCTTGTTGCGATTCGGCCCCTGTGCTCATCGCCCTGGGTGCCGACGTTGAAATGGTTAACAAAGCAGGCACGGAAACGGTCGCCCTGAAAGACTTTTTCGTGTTCAACCGCAAAACGGTTTTGAAAAAAGACCAGATATTGACCCGGGTACGTGTAAAAAAAATGCCCCCGGAGACAGGGGTTCATTTTGAGAAATTCGGGTTGAGGGGAGGATCTTCCGTTGCGGTGGTTTCGGTAGCGGCAAAGGTAACAATTGAAGGCGGTTCCTGCCGGGATGCCTCCATTGTGATCGGAGCAGTGGCACCCACACCACTGGTCAGTTATCATGCCATCAATGCCATTAAAGGGTGCGATGTTTCGGAATTTTATAAAAAATCAGAAATCATTGTGGCAGCAGGGAAAGCCGCCTCCGAAGATTCCGTACCCATTGACGATGTGAGGGGCGGTGCACAATTCAGGAGAAATATTTTAAACATACTCACACAACGGGCCATATTAACCGCTATGGAACAGGCGAAAAACAGCAAATAGGAAGATGAAAGAAATAATACAGATCAATGTAAACGGTAACGACTACGAAGTTGCGGTAAGCCCCGAAATGACACTGTTGGACGTGATCAGGGAAGAGTTGAGGCTGACAGGCACAAAAAGGGGCTGTGATGCCGGGGATTGCGGCGCCTGTACCGTAATCATGGACGGAAAGGCTGTGAATTCATGCCTTGTCCTCGGCGTGGAAGCACAGGGAAAACAGGTCATCACCATCGAAGGGGTTTCCAACGGCACACTACATCCTCTTCAGCAGGCGTTTATCGAAAAAGGGGCAATTCAATGCGGCTTTTGTACGCCGGGCATGATATTGCGGGCCAAAACAATATTGGACAAAAATCCGGATGTCACAAAAGAGGAAATTAAAAGTGAACTCAGTGGCAATCTGTGCCGCTGTACCGGTTACACCAAAATTATTGAGGCCATTGAAACGGCCAAAGAAATTATCAATGGCAAAAAACCGGAAGAAATTCAATATTTCCCCCAGAAGTCGGCCATTGACCTTTCGGTGGTCGGAAAAAGGCTGCCAAAAATAGATGCACCCGACAAAGCCACGGGAAGGGCTATTTATACGGATGACATTGTGCTGCCCAACATGCTTTACGGAAAATTGCTGTTAAGCCCGGTGGCCCATGCCAAAATCAAATCCATCAACACCGGCAGGGCCAAAGCCCTCAAAGGTGTAAAGGCCGTGCTCACCGGGGCCGATGTCCCGGATGTGAGCTGGGGCACTTCCCCGCCGCGCTACGATGAGTTTATCCTGGCCAAAAACAAAGTGAGGTTTGTGGGCGATGTGGTGGCTGCCGTGGCTGCCATTGACGAGGCCACCTGTTACCGGGCCCTCGAACTGATTGAAGTTGACTACGAGGAACTGCCGTCCGTATTCGACCCCATGGAAGCCATGAAAGACGGGGCCCCGCGCTTGTTTGATCATAAATATGAAAACAACATCAACACCCGCGTTGACCATCACTTTGGTGATATTGAAAAGGGCTTTGCCGAAGCGGATCATATTCGTGAACACCGTTTTGTGGGTAACAGGACCTACCAAAACCCCATGGAACCCCATGTGGCCCTAGCCGAATGGGACCGTAACGGACGGGTTACCGTTCATACCTCTACTCAGGTCGTTCATTATGTGCATCATCAGCTTTCGCGCATCCTCAACCTGCCCCTGGGTGATATCCGTGTCATCATGACCCATTGCGGGGGTGGTTTCGGATCAAAGGCTGCCACCAATTACCTTGAGATTCTGTCAATTTTCCTTGCCAAAGCTACCGGACAGCCCGTAAAGATGAGGTTTACGCGTGAGGAAATGTACCTCTACGGAAGGGGAAGGCACAAACAATACATTGACCTGAAGATAGGTGTGAAAAATGACGGTACCATTACCGCCGTGAAACAGAAAGTCGTTCTCGAAGGCGGGGCCTATTCCAGTTTTGGGATTGTTTCGGCCTATTATGCCGGTTCCATGTTGCCTACGTTGTACAAAATGCCCAATTACAAATACGACGGATTTCGTGTCAACACAAACCTCCCTCCGTGTGGCGCATTCAGAGGGCATGGGGTCCCGCACCCGCGATTTGCTTTCGAATCCTTATTGTCAATGATCGCCGATGACCTAAGCATAGACCATATTGATATCAGGCTTAAAAATGCAATGGAGCCCAATTACCGCACCTGCAACGACCTGGATATCGGCTCCTGTGAATTTACCGCTTGCCTGAAGGAGGTCAGAAAAAAATCGGACTGGGACAACAAAAAAGGCAAGTTGCCGAAAGGACGTGGGATTGGCATCGGCTGTGGAGGTTTTGTTTCGGGGGCCGGTTATCCCATTTACCGTTCAAAATTCCCTCATTCCAATGCCATCATCAAAGTGGAAGAGGATGGCTCTAAAGCGGTGTTGTTTATCGGCGATGCCGACATTGGCCAGGGTTCGGATACGGTGCTTGCCATGGCGGCCTGTGAGGCCATGGGCATTTCCTACAACCGCATCAGCGTGGTATCGGCCGACAGTGATATTACACCCATCGGTTTTGGCGCTTATTCCAGCCGTGTAACCCTGATGGGTGGAAATGCCTCCAAGATGGCCGGGGAAGACATTAAAAAGCAGGTGTTTGAAATGGCAGCGGAAATGTTGGATGTGGATGCGGCGACGCTGGTGGCAAAGGATAATAAAGTATTTGTTAAAGATGATTCTTCCGTTTCGGTGCCCTGGAGCGAAGCGGCAGCCCGTTATTTTTCACTAAACGGTCCCCTTACCGGACGCGGGCACTACTCGCCGCCAGAAGGCCTCGGAGGTACTTACAAAGGCGCGGCCGTGGGCACATCCCCGGCCTATTCCTTTTCCGCAACGATTTGTGAAGTTGACATTGACCTGGAAACGGGGAAAGTCAGGGTTTTGAACTTTTGGGATGCCCACGACTGCGGAACGGCCATCAACCCCTTGCTTGTGGAAGGACAGGTTGAAGGTGCCGTTGTGATGAGTATGAGTGAGGTTTTAATGGAGAATGAAGTGTTCAACAAAAAAGGTAAGATGTTGAATGCCGACCTGCACAACTACCTCATCGCCACTTCTGCCGACACTCCCGAAATTGATTCGTCCATTGTTGACAGTTATGAGCCGGCAGGCCCTTTTGGCGCCAAAGAAGTGGGCGAAGGAGCTACATTGCCTGTCCTCGGTGCGCTGGCCAATGCCATTGCCGATGCCATAGGTGCCAGGGTTTTTGAGTTGCCCATCACCCCCGAGCGTGTGCTCAAAGCCATTCAATCAGTTAAAAATCAATAACAACAATAAATTATGGATAATTCAAAAGGAATTCTTATCAACCTGGAAAACAAAACGGCCATCGTCACCGGTGGAAGCATGGGCATCGGGGCTGAAATTGCCGTTAAACTGGCACAATGTGGGGCCAATGTGGCTGTAAATTACCGCAAGCACAAAGACGAAGCAGAACAAGTTGCAGCAAAAATCAAGGGGTACGGTGGAAAAGCACTGGTCTTCCAGGCCGATATTTCCAGTTTTTCCGATGCCGGAAAAATGATGGAAAAAGTATTGACTGAATTTGGCCGTATTGACATTCTCGTGAACAACGCAGGCATCAACCGGGATGGTGTCATCTGGAAAATGACGGAAGAGCAATGGGACAGTGTGATCAATGTCAACCTGAAAGGCTATTTTAATTTTATCAGGGCGGTGGCACCCTTGTTCAGGGAACAGAAATACGGAAAACTGGTCAACATCACCTCCATCAACGGGATAAGGGGGAAATTCGGGCAGGCCAATTATGCTTCCACAAAAGCCGGTATCATCGGGTTGACAAAAACGGTGGCCAGGGAGTTGGGGAAATATTCGGTGAATGTGAACGCCGTAGCACCCGGTTTGATCGAAACCGATATGATGAAAAATGCCGATGAAGTTGTCAGGCAAAAGGCTATGGAAGAAATCATCCTCAAGCGCTTCGGCCAAACGGAAGATGTGGCCAATCTGGTTGTGTTCCTCTGTTCCGGCCTTGCCCGCCACATCACCGGTGAAGTAATCAAAGTGGATGGGGGGCAGTATATATAGTGTCTGTTCATAAAGTCGGGAGATTCAAAAAAATGAATGGGATTTTTATATTATATTTATCTGTTGACAAGTCATAATATATCAAATAATGAGGGAGACATTTGGACAATATATTCGGAGATTAAGAAAGGAAAAGGAGTTAACACTAACTCAGTTAGCTGCAAAACTTGATTTGGATTCTGCAAACCTAAGTAAAATTGAAAATGGTAAAAGAGACTTTGATGAAAGAAGAATAGAGTTGTTGTGTTCCATATTTAATCTTGATAAGAAGCAAATCGAGAAAGAGCTAATTAGTGAGAAGATTGCAAAAAATATATATGAGTATAGTGAATCGAAAGAAATATTAATCCTTGCTGAATCAAAGCTCAAATACTTTAAGACAAACAACCTATGAACCTTGTTCAAGAAAAGCTAAATGTAAATGTTAAAAAAAGAGCAAATCTTTTTAATTGGCGTGGACAATTTACTCCTGAGTTTGTTGAATATATTATTGAATCTTTCAACTGCACAAAAGATTCAATTATTCTAGACCCATTTGCAGGTAGTGGAACTGTTTTGATTGAATCTGCAATTAAGGGTATTCCAAGTGTAGGGTTCGAAATAAATCCTGCGGCGTTCCAAATGGCAAATTTTTACAAATATTCGAATTTAGAACTAAAAGAACGTCAGGAATTCGTTTTAAATTTAGAATCTAAATTATCAAGTGTTTTATCAGGTTTTAATGGACATCCTTTATTTATTGATACTAATGATTATCGTAGTGCATATAAGAGCCTAATTGATTTTGCAAAACACCTGAAACGAATATGTGCTCAAAATGAATTGTCTTTCTTTATGAATGTACTTTTTGCTTCTGAAAAAGACAAAAAATTAACTTTAATAGATTCAATATTAAAGTCATTTGCTTATTTCAGAAATGCCCTATATGGTTTACCCTATACAAAATGTGATATTCAGGTTTATCATAAAGATGCCAGGCAAGTTGATTCATTATATAAAAATCAAATAAATTTAATTATAACAAGTCCTCCTTACATTAATGTTTTTAATTATCATCAGAATTATAGAGCTGTAACAGAGTCTTTTGATTATAATATTTTTAAAGTCGCACATTCAGAATTTGGTTCTAACAGGAAAAATCGTGGCAACAGATTGTTGACTGTAATTCAGTATTGCATTGATATGGAAGAATCACTATTTTCCTTATGGAATTCTTTAAAGGAAGACGGGAAACTGGTTATGGTTGTGAGTCGGGAATCAAATGTAAGAAAAACTCCATTTTTCAATGGGGAAATAGTTCTTGAATTAATTAATGAAATGAATTGTTTTATCATCATTGATAAAAGTGAAAGGGCATTTTTGAATAAATTTGGAAAAAAGATAATTGAAGATATAATAATCGTTGAAAAAAAGGCTTTACTACAACCCACTCTCAATGTAGCTCGAAAGATTGCTAAATCACATCTAACCAAAGCAAAAAAGAATGCGCCCACAGAGGTTGAAATTGATTTCATTGATGCAATAAACAAAATAAACATTGTTAAATCATCACCTGTTTTTAATATTTAATTATGGCATTAACACCACACAAAGAAAAATTGTTAGCTGCAATTGCTAACCCTAAAGCTAAAGGTGACAAAGAGATATTGGAAAAGGCATTTAAAGCTTATGAAAAATGGATTGACGACTTAAATAAACTTACTTCAAAAGGTGAAAAGAGGATTGAAGAAATGACAACCCTTCTGAATGCATACAAAGACTATCTGGAGGTAGAATTAATTACTAATCGGGGAAGTCCTTTTATTAAAAGGCAAAAAGGACAGCTAAAATTAGATAATAGTGTATTAGAAGAATTTCTAACTTTTCTTGTTCATCCTGATATTATTAAAAACCTTCCGGATGCCATTGAAACAGGTTCTCAAACAGCTTTTATGTCATTATCTTTTAGGCCAACCAATATTGTTTCATTAAATAATAAACCTGAAATAGTTTTAAAGCAAAAAGACTTCCCTATGAAAAAAGAAGTATTTATGATGAGGTATAAAAAACAACACGAGAGCTTTCCTATTAGTTCAGAAGTTATAAAAATGTTTGTGAAAGAAATTCAGCATTTTATTAATGCTACTTGGTATGACCCAGATGAAGCGCTTCAAAGAGGATCATTTACATAACAGAGGCGGTTACACAATACCGCAATTAGTTGTAAACCTGTCTGCCGACAGGCAGGTATAAAATTTAAATAAAATAAATACTTTCCCTGATAAAGAAAATATATAAGAATTGAATTAGAAATAAAAAGTTTAACAACAAAATAAAAATTAAACATGGATTTAAACGATGTAGTCATCATTTCAGCATGCCGCACTGCCATGGGCAGGTTTGGCGGAACCCTCAAAGACATTCCTTCTTATGATTTGGGCGCAGTTGCTGTTAAAGAAGCATTGAAAAGGGCCTCCCTGAGTGGCGAACAGGTGGATGAAGCAATCCTCGGCAGTTGCCGCCAGGCCGGTAACGGTCCCAACCCCGCCAGGACTGCCGCGGTAAAAGGGGGCATCTCGGAAAACAAACCCGTCATCACCCTCAACATGGCCTGTCCCTCGGCCATGCGCTCGGTAATGTTTGCCTCGCAGGCCATCCGCCTGGGCGAATCGGAAATTGTGGTTGTGGGCGGTTTCGACAGCATGAGCACCATCCCCTACCTGCTGAAAGGTGCCCGGTGGGATGGCTTCAAGATGGGTGACAAAAAACTTGAGGATGGCTGGAGCGACAGCATTGATCCCTTAATCGGACAGGGTATGGGGCATACCGCCGAAAACCTATATGACAAATATAAAATCCCGAGGGAACTACAGGATGAATTCGCCATCAGCAGCCATCTCAAAGCATCGGCAGCGCAAAAAAACGGCTGGTTTGACGAAGAAATCGTCCCCATTGAGATTCCGGCTACACGGAAAAGCCCGGCCAGGATTTTTAATCAGGACGAAACCATCCGTCATGAAATAGACAAGAAAAAAATGGCAAATATCCGGCCTGCCTTCCGCAAGGACGGAACGGTAACCGCGGGCAATTCCTGCGGTTTGAGCGACGGCGCCACGGCCCTGGTGGTTACCAGCCGACAGAAAGCAAAAGAGCTGGGTGCTGAACCTTTGTTTTCAATTGTTTCATACACACAGTTGGCTGTTTCACCGGCCACCATGGGTGAAGGCCCTGCCTTTTCCATTCCGTCCGCCCTCAAGAAAGCCGGCATGAGCCTTGATGACATGGACCTCATCGAAGTCAATGAGGCTTTTGCCATCCAGGTGCTGGCCAACCGGCAGGTGTTAAAATGGGACGAAAGCAAACTGAATGTTCACGGCGGCGCCATTGCTCTGGGGCATCCCACCGGCATCAGCGGCGCAAGAATCCTGGTAACAGGCTATCATGCACTGAAAAAGCTTGGGAAGACCCATTGTGTCGCAGCCATCTGTGGCGGCGGCGGCGTGACAACAGCTATGGTTATCAGAAGGGAGTCCTGATCCAAAAGGTGTTGTTTTTTCCTTGCATCAATACTTGATAAGTTTTTCCGGGTTCGATTGCCCGTAATTGCACTTTGGCAGGCAGGCCCGTCCGAATTGTAGAGGAAGAGAAAACCGGTTCCCTTCCGAAGGAATGCCTTCGGCACAATTCCACCGATTCCACTGATTCAAAATCGGGAAATTAATCAACAACCAGCCGGTCTTTAAACGGCAGATAGGTCATAAAATCGGTGTGATGTACGAGACAGGCTTCCGTTGTCCGTTTCACCATATTGCCTTCGCCGGCATGAGTGGCAATAATATGGCAAACTTCAGCGGGAACCCCGCATTCTTCCGCCAGACTAACACCGGAAAAAGGATGGCGAAGATACTTACCGTAATTTCCCTGGACGGCATTTCCGTTTTCGTCCAGTTCATATTCCAGCAGCTTACCGACATCCGCCAGAATAGCTCCGGCAATCAGTACATCCATGTTTACGGGCAACTCGCCATGGTACATTTCATTGATTTTATTTCCTGCATCGCGGACAATATGCACTACCGATCGTTTGTGGTCCATAAAGGTAACTTTCAGGCCGGGGCCAACGAGCAAGGTAAACGGGATGCGGTTCAGGTCTTCAGGTGTGAGGACACTTTGCTCCAGAGCGAGTTCCCAGGTTTTGGATGTTTTTTTGCGGAGGTCATTATCTTTGATCCATTCCAGTTCGGGCCAGAGAGATAAAACTTCTTTGTTCATGGTTTTATTATTTGGTTCACGCAACGTCGCTGCGATGCTGGGTAAAAAGCATCGAAAATTACAGTTTGGCAATTATCGCATCCGCCATTTCCCTTGTTGAAGCAGCGCCGTGTTTTACCACATCTGCCATACCGCGCATTTTCATCATGTCGTAAGTGCGTACTTTGCCTTCGGCAATTACTTCGGCAACAGCAAGCCGTATTTTTTTAGCCATTTTATTTTCACCGATGAAATCAAGCATCATACACGATGATTCGATCATGGCGACGGGGTTCACGATGGATATATCGTAATCTGCATATTTAGGTGCGGAACCGTGTGTGGGTTCAAAAAGGCCAATACCCGTATCGGGGTTGTATTGGGCAGAGCAGGCAAATCCAAGTCCTCCAATCAATCCTGCAAAACCATCAGATACAATGTCGCCGAACATATTACCGGCCACAATCACACCATAATTTTCAGGATTTTTGGTCAGCCACATCATGAGGGCATCAATGTTTGTATTCCAGAGTTGAATTTCGGGAAAATCGGCTTTCTGAATTTCCTGCGCCATTTTATACATTATACCCGATGTTTCACGGATCACATTCGGCTTTTCACCAACGGTGACCGATTTGTAACCATTTTTACGTGCATGGATAAAAGCAGCACGTAAAATACGTTCGGTGGCTTTTTTTGTGAATATCCGTGTTGAAACCGAGATTTCAGCTTTGGGTGACTGACCGAAATTCTTTTTGAATTTGGGATGGGTCATCAGTGCTTCATAAACCAGGGCGGGCGGATCACTCCATTCCACCCCACTGTAAAGGCCTTCGGTATTCTGACGGAAGATCACCACATCCACCATGGGTTCCTCAATTTCGCCGTTGGCTCCTCTTCTGATAAAATTCAACGGATTACCTTTGAAAGAATGACAGGGCCGCATGCAGATGTCCAGTCCGAAATGCTGGCGAAGGTTAACGATCGGGGAAGAATAGACCAGGCCTTTGTCCTGTAATTTGGGAGACAGTTCACGGGCTGCTTCGTCTTTTGGTTTGGAAGTGATGGCCCCGAACAGCCCGACCTTGTGTTTTTCAAGCAATTGGATAGTCCTTTCAGGAAGTGGGTTTCCCTCGTTGCACCAAAACTCCCAGCCCATATCGCCTTCTACATAATCGGCTTCAAAACCGGCTGCATCCAGTACGCGGAGAGCCTCATCAAGTACAGCCCTCCCGATGCCGTCGCCGGGTAAAGTAACAATGGTTCTTTTCGACATAAATATTTGGTTTTTGATTGTTTCGGGCAAAGGTAGGAAGATGGTTGAAACAGCCAATAAAGAACAGAAAAAAAACGATTTACAACCCAACGTCCTGCCATAAAGGCATCGGTTACCATAAAACTTCCCGATAATTACCAGACACATCGCACTTTCCCCTACTTTTGTGTTTTTTATTAAAGGGGGTTAAATTAAAATTATCATGGCATTAAACTGTGGAATTATCGGCCTGGCTAATACAGGAAAAACAACTATTTTCAATTGTATGTCCAATACCAAGGCTGAAAGTTCGGCTTATGCGTTCAGTGCAACAAAATCCAATAAAGGCATTATCGAAGTACCTGATCCCCGTTTGTATAAAATTGACGAGTTGATCCATTCTGCCAAAGTGGTTCCGGCTACGGTTGAAATTGTAGATGTTCCCGGGCTGGCCAAAGGATCGAGCCAGGGCGAAGGAGTGGGGAACAAGTTCCTGGCCGACATTCAGCAAACCGATGCTTTGATCCATGTCCTTCGATGCTTTGATGACGAAAGTCTGCCGCATATCGAGGGTTCGGTGGACCCTGTCCGTGATATTGATATTGTTGACTTTGAACTGCAGGTAAGGGACCTTGACCTGGTGAACCGGAAAATTGAACGTACACAAAAACAGGCCAATGTTGGCGATGCCAAGGCGAAAAAGGAACTTCAAATCCTGGAAACTTATAAAAACCACCTCGAGAATTTCGGGAATGCACGTTCGGCACCTGTTGATGATCATAACCGTTATGTGATTCATGACCTGCTGCTTTTAACCGACAAGCCGGTAATTTATGTCTGCAATGTGGATGATGCTTCTGCCATAACGGGTAATGATTATGTTGATCGGGTAAAGGAACATCTGCAAGATGAAGAGGTGGATATCATTGTTGTGGCCGGGGAGTTGGAAGCTGAAATCGCCGAACTTGATGAAGCCGACCGTCCCGATTTTCTGGCGGATGCGGGATTAAAAGAACCCGGTGTTGACAAACTGATCAGGGCGGCCTATCATACGCTGAACCTCCAGTCATTTTTTACTGCCGGCCCCAAAGAAGTAAAAGCCTGGACGATCCACAAAGGGATGACAGCACCACAGGCATCAGGGGTCATACATAGCGACCTGGAACGAGGTTTTATTCGTGCCGAAGTGATGAAATATGAAGATTTTATTTCACTGGGCTCCGAACAAGCCGTGAAAAATACAGGCAAATTTCACGTGGAAGGAAAAAACTATGTGGTGGAAGATGGCGACATCATGCACATCCGGTTTAATGTGTAAGGTTTGGGGTAAGCGTTAAGTGAAAAAAAATTAGATGTAAAAGGGCAATAATGTAATAATCAGGCTAAAAACCGAATTTCTAAACCTGTACCGTGTTGGAACATTTAGGATTTAGACATTTGGCATTATTTAGTACAATTTGGCATGAGACCCATGTGCGTCTTATTATTCTTGACTAAACACTATACATTCGTTTCACAACATCCGCTCATCCACCTCACCATTCCAAACTATCACTTCGCCAAAATCACTTTCGTCACCGAACTGTTGCCTCCCGAAGATACATTAAGAAAATAAACCCCTTCCGGAAAAGATGAGGTGTTGATGGAAATGTGTTGTTGTCCCGTTTTCAGGTTTGTTCCCGACTGGAAATAGACTTCTTTCCCCAACACATTAAAAAGGTGTATTTCCACATTTCCATTTTTTTCAATCTGATATTTTACATTGAGCTCATCCTTTGCCGGATTGGGAAAAACATGGATTAACAATTGATTTTTCAGGTTGTTTTCTTTCACCCCGACAAACCAGGGGTTAACGCGGGTGTAATATACATCCTGTTCGCCGTTTAACGTATTTGCCCAGGCAAGATGGGCATAATCCACATCAGACACCAAATGAAAATAATCCCCCATTTTATCCTGTTGCGGCCAGCCCGTGTGCGGGTTAAATGATTCGGAAACTCTTTCATTCGCCGAAAAACTTTCTCCGCCGTCAATCGAATAAGAATAGTACAATGAAGAAAGATAAGTGCCGGGGTTGTCACGGGTATCCAGCCAAACTACATCAATACGGCCATCGGGGGAAACCGACATGGTCCCGAACCATTGCCAGTTGGACGTGCTCAAATCCTGGTTCACGCGTACCGGACCGTCCCAGGTGATGCCGCCATCCGTACTTCTTGCAAACATAATATCCAGCGGATCGTTGCTATTGTAACGTGCGATTGAACTTAACACATAAACATATCCACTGTACGGGCCATCCGAATTGTCAACGGCAACCCAGGTTTGCCCCAGTAATCCTTCGGGGTTTGGCCCCTCGCCAAAACCAACAGTGCCATCCAGGTCAACCACATGATAAGAATCCCATGAAACCGGCCAATTCGGATTTTGTGCCGTACTTGACTTTGCGACAATAAAACCTTCATCCGAAAGCCCTGCCACGTATAATGTGCCGTCAAGGCCGGTGGCCAGTGTTCCCCATTGCGGATAACCCGGTATGCTTACGCAATCCTCATAAGTATCGCCCCCATCAGTAGAACGGGTGAAAAAGTCAGGGTAACATATACTGTATGAAGAAGTCCAGAAAGCGTAAATATTACCAGCCCCCATGCCATTGTTATTATCAACGATCATCCATTGCTTGTCACCGCCCAGGGCATAGGTGCCACTGTCCCATACGGTGGTTCCGGATTCCATGATATAGACATCACAATAAAAATTGCTGCCCGAAACGGTAAGGCTGTTATAATATATGTTGCCACCGGCATCGGAAGCCAGCACCGGGTCGGAGCGGAAAACACCGGGATCAATCACACCGGGGAAAGTCCATGTTTCGCCACCATCCAGGGTATAGGCATAACCCGCCTGCCTGAAATTGTTGTGCACGTTGTCAAACTGACGCCAGCCTATAACTATTTTATCAGGATTTGCGGGGTCAATCGCCATGGAAGGCTCATTAGCCGCATCGCCCACAATGTTATCGCCGTTAGCGTCCGTATTCACCTGGATAGTAAAAAAACTGCTGCCATCATCACGGTAGCCGGGTGACCTGGGCATTTCGTCAACCGAAACAGGAACATATTCATCTTCCGGCACTTCGTGATGGAGCGTCTGCAAAACCTTTTTAATCGTGTCTTGCTCAAGTGCACTGGCGACCGAAGCCCTGAAAATAAAGGAGAGAAACAAAAATGAAATGGTAAAAACAAATCGGGATTTGGGTGTAAATAATAACATAATTGTCTGGTTTTAAAAAACGATTAAAAGTATTCAATTTTTTAATATCCCTCTTTTGGAAAAACAGGATTGAATATTACTTTTATAATAAAAGGCACAATGGAGCGTTACTAAACCAATTTATTCCTGTTTGTCCTGCTTTTTATTTCGGATACTTTTTATAAAAAAATAAAATGAGGATAATATTTATAGTGTTTTTGATTTATTAATGAGTTTTGTTTTTATGAAATATCCCCGGATTGTAAATATCTTTCTTGTTGATTCGCCTTACAAGTCACTGTCAGGCCTTAAAAAAGAAGTGGAAATAAACTGACCGGGTTTTCTTTTCATCAGAATAAAAATTTACCCTGTTATTAAACAATTCCATGTATTTTTGCCAGGAATTTATTCAATCTAAATAGAATATCATCAATGGGACCGATTGGCATATTTTACGGATCAACTTATGGCATGACAAAAAAAGTCTCCGAAAAGATAAAACAGGCATTCAGCCAGGCAAAAGTTGATGTTTACAACCTGAAAACCGCATCACCGGACGACATGAAAAAATACAAAAACCTGATCTTCGGAACCTCTGCCTGGGGCATTGGCGAAATGCAGGATGACTGGGAAAACTTTATTGACAACCTGAATGAAATTGACTTTTCAAATCGGAAAGTGGCCTTGTTTGGCCTGGGCGACCAGAAAGAATACCCCGAAAGTTTTGTTGACGGCCTGGGTACTTTGTATTGCCGCCTTCCGGACAAATCGTGCGTCATCGGGAAATGGCCGGTTAAAGGGTACGATTTCTATTTCTCGCTGGCTGACAAAGACGGGGAATTTGTCGGGCTGGTACTGGATGAACACCAACAGGCAGACAAAACGGATGATCGGATAAAAACATGGGTGGCCATGCTTTATAAAGAATTCATTTAAATTAGCTAACTTTACTGTTTGTTTATTAACAGTTCAACAAAAACGATTATTTTTGTCGGTGATGAAAAGTTGCTTTCATAAAATAGTATACAGTAAGTTCATTTACACTGTAATGGCATTTGCTTTTTTCTGGCTTGTTATTGGCGACCTGATCACCTTACATCAAAAACTCATTTACGGCTTCGATCCTTTCGGACAACATCAGCCTTTCGCCAAGCCCGGGCATCAGGGCGTTAAAAACGGAAAAAGCCAAAAAGTATTTAAAGTTAAAGACAACCTTCATTTCTATTTCTTCGCAAGCATAACCAATGACAACGAACAACAAACATTTTTCACCTGCCTTATTTTGGGTGATCCATTGATAATTTATGACCTTCCTTCTGCTCATTCCCCGGTTTCATTACGGGCACCCCCTGCGGTTTAATTCATTTTATATCTCGTCACAATTTTCTAATTAATCTACTCTCACTTTCTGATTTTCGAAGAAAAAAAGGGTATAAGTGTGTATTATGCCTTACATTTATTAATTAATCGAAGAAGTTTTAAAAAATTAAAATTATTTATCATGAAAAAATTATTCTATTCAATCATTTTTATTTTAGCAACAGGCCCCGTGATTTTCGGACAACCAATCCCCACACGCGATTCATTAAGTATGGGTTCCGGATATCTTAATGACATTTTCTACAGCATGGAAAACGGGGAAGTATCGGCAGTCCCACGCAACACCTGGGATATTGCCTTTTATACAGCCCGGTTCAGTGCAGGCATTCTGGTTAATGAAGGGTTCGGGGATATACTTTATACCTATCCCAAAGGGGACACAAGCGACTGGGCAAATATTGATACGGCCGGCTTGTCAACATGGGCACCCATGTACAATTCCAATAAAGTTTGGGAAGACGGCGCTTTCAATGCACACGCTTTAGGCCATCCTGATTATGGCTGGGGGATTTATAATCCTGTAAACCACAATTTATATGGCGATTCCCTTTTTATTATCCACATTCCTGATGTAGGCTATCAAAAACTCTGGATTGAAGAAAAAAGATCCGTTGAAAACATTTATGTTTTCCGGTTTGCCGACCTCAACGGGGCCAATGAACATGCTGTTGAACTTGATGTTAACCCTTATACTATGAAACGGTTTATTTATTATTCACTAAGTAAAAATGAAGCTGTTGACAGGGAACCTTCGTCCGATAGCTGGGATCTTATGTTTACCAAATATATGGATTCGGTCCCCGATAACGAAGGTGGATTTCAACCTTACCTGGTAACCGGTACCACGAACAATGTGGGCATAAAGGCCAACAATTTCTATCCTGTAAATAAAGACTTTTACAATTGGGCATCAAAACCGATGGATTCGGCCAAAAACACCATCGGTTACAACTGGAAACAAATTGATATGGAAACCTACACATGGACAGTCACCGATTCCAATTATTATTTTATCAGGAATTATAAAAATGATATTTACCGGCTGAAGTTTATTGAATGGGATGGCTCGCAGACAGGTAATTTTGTTCTCGATAAATGGCTGGTCTCCCTGTCTTCCGTAAATGAGCAACACACCCTATCATTACCGATGGAAGTTTATCCCAATCCGTCTTCCGGACATTTTACAATTCGCAGTTCCGAAGATCTGCAGGGCGATGTTATTTTGAGCATCATGGATCAGTCAGGGCGTCAGGTCTGGCAAAAACAGTATTCGGGAAATGAACTCAGAAACGGCATTAACCCTGGGAATTTGAACCTGGCGGGCGGCATCTATTTTCTGAGGATAAAAGGGGACAATTACGCTGGTACTGCCAAATTATTAATTCGATAGATTGAAAAAACATTGTATTCATATTATAACAGCTTGTTTGATACTGGTTGCCGGATTTCCGGCAGCCGGTCAAACAGGTGACAATTCAATCAAAAAGCAGGTCCGTCTTTCCCTGGTTGATACGGTTACCGGGAAACCGGTTGCTTTTGCTCACGTATTGATTGAAAACATCGGCACAAAATCCGGTGTTTACAAGGGGCTTACTTCCGGTGAAAAGGGAATGGTCAACTTTTCCACTGCCGTGCCCGTAAAAATTACGGCTACTTTTGTGGGCTATCAAAACCTTGTGGATACCATTTACCCCGGTGAACACAAGAAATTGTTCATGTCCCCAACGGTGTATAATGTTGATGAAGTGGTAATTACTGCCCAGTATCAGCCCGAAACGGTTGACAAATCCATTTACAAGATAAAAGTACTGGGTTCGCAGACCATCAACCAAAAAGCGGCCGTCAACCTGAATGAAATGCTGGCAGGCGAACTGAATATCAGGAGTACCCATGATAATGTGCTGGGTTCTTCAATCTCTATGCAGGGCCTGTCAGGTGAGCATGTTAAATTCCTTGTGGATGGCGTACCGGTCATTGGCCGGCAAAACGGAAACATTGACCTGCAACAGCTTAATCTCCAGAATATTGACCATATTGAAATCATTCAGGGGCCCATGTCGGTGGTTTACGGCAGCAATGCCCTGGCCGGGGTGATCAACATCATCACCAAAGAAAGCGACAAGCAGAAAATGTCACTCAATGCCGAAGCCTATTACGAAAGCGTGGGGGCTTATAATTTTACAGGCGGGGGCTCGTATGCCAAAAACCGAAACAGCTTTTTGTTGAATGCGGGCAGGAATTTCTTTGACGGGTTTAGCACAAATGATTCGGCAACACGGTTTATGCAATGGAAGCCCAAACTCCAGTGGGATTTTGAAGGCAGTTACATGTACAAAAGCCCGAAAACAAAACTCAGGCTCAGTGGAAATTACTTTTATGAAAAAATACAGGATAAAGGCAATCCGCTCGAAGTTTTCAACTACGACAAAGCTTTTGACAAATATTTCTACACAAACCGGTTTGTAATCCGTTCCGAATGGACCCAGCTTTTCAATAAACGGGCCAACCTGAACCTGATGTCTGCCTATTCTTATTATTCGAGAATAAAGAATACTTTTCTGAAAGACCTCACTAACCTGGGTGAGTCGCTGGTTCCCGAATCCGCGAAACAGGATACTTCCCGTTTTGACAATATCCTTTTACGGGGTGATTACAACAACAGCCTGAAAAACGGCAAACTGCAATACAAATTGGGCATTGATTTAAACCGTGAAACGGGGTACGGCAAACGCATTAAAGATTACAGCCAGGAAATTGGCGATTACGCCGCTTTTATCAGCCTAAATTATATCCCTGTTCCGGTACTCAACATCCAGCCCGGTTTGAGGGTAATCTACAATACAAAATATAAAGCGCCACTGGTGTATTCACTGAACATAAAGTGGAACATCACCGAGCCCCTCTCCCTGCGTTTGTCAACAGCCAAGGGTTTCCGTGCGCCTTCGCTGAAAGAACTTTATCTTGATTTTGTGGATGTAAACCATAATATCCACGGCAATGAAAACCTGCAGGCCGAAACCTCTACGAACATCAACCTCGCCCTTGGTTACAACCCACACAGGCCTTCGGCCTACAACTGGGGTTTCGACCTCGGCCTTTTTTATAATCATATCCGTAATAAAATTGAACTGATGATGATCACGGCCGACCCCTTATTGTATTCTTATATTAACATTGATCAATTTTATACGCAGGGGTTCGAACTCAATTTCAACAACAGCATCTATCCCTGGTTACGGCTAAAGGCCGGGTATTCGCTGACAGGCCGCAAGCAGGTTGACATTGAGGTGTCAGGCAATCAGGACTTTATTTACAGCACGGATGTAACCCTTCAGGCAAATTACAACTGGCACAAAACCGATCTTAACTTTTCGTTGTTTTATAAATACAACGGGGCCTACCCCCAGTTGGTGCTGAACGACAAGGAACAAACCGAGGTATCTACCACAGCTCCATACAACAGCCTCGACATCAGCACGAACCGTTGGTTTTTGAAAAGGATGATCAACGTTCAGATGGGGGTCAAAAACCTTTTTAACAATACGGATGTGCTGATTAACGGAGGAAGCGGAGGCGGTGGGATCCACAGTGGCGGCGGCGGATCGGTGCCGGTTAACTGGGGACGCACCTTCTTTGTCAGGGTACGGTTTCTATTTAATCGTTAAAGAAAAAACAATGATAAAAAATATTTTCATACTGGGATTGTTAATGATCGGGCTGTCTTCCTGTTTCAAGGAAGACGATCCCATTCCACCACATCAAAAAAGTGATGTTAAACAGGAGATCATACCCCTGACACAATATTATGTCAACCAGGTTTACTTCAACCTGTCAACCGGGAAACAGGTGAGCACGAACAATAAAAACAACTTTGACCTTTCTTTTTCCTGTGCCGATACGGCTTTTATTATCCGTTTGAATACCGCAAAATTTATGAAAGCAGGAATTACGGAATCTACGGATATGACCAAAGTAACCGATACCACCGGCCTTAACTGGAAGTTTGACAAATCGGACGGCAACCCTGATTCCACGGCTTTTGTTGACTGGATAAAAATTGACGGGTTTGACACAACCTGTTCAAACCGGGTTTATGTGATCAACCGCGGGTTCAATGAGATGGGTTTTACACTCGGACTAAAAAAAATTGTCTTTCACAACCTGAAAAACGGAACATATTATTTTAGCTGGTCAAACATGGACAATTCGGAAATGACGGAGGTTACCATCAAAAAAAACGCGGGATACAATTATATTCAATACAGCTTTGACAACGGGGGGGGCATAAAGCAAATTGAACCGGAATCGGACAATTGGGACCTGCTGTTCACCCAATACACCACCATGCTTTTTACCAGCGAGGGTGATGCTTATCCATACATCGTTACAGGTGTGCTGACCAATCCCGGGACTTTGGTAGCCTTTGATTCAACAATGGTATTCGACGACATTACAATTGATGATGTGTTATACCTTGATTATAGTCAGGCCGCCGACAGAATAGGCTATGATTGGAAAGAACTGTTTGGCGACATTAATGGCGGAGACTATTATTACAAAACCCATTCGAATTATAACTATTTAATCCGAACAAGGAAAAAAATCCTTTACAAATTGAAATTTACCGGTTTTTACGACCCCGATACGGGGGAAAAAGGATATCCGGCTTTTGAATACCAGCGATTGTAGAGCTTAATAATTTGATACTTTTGCGAGATTATGATACTTAATTATATTACCTGGAACGTAAGCCCCGATATTTTCAAGATACCGGAAGACGTTTGGCTTATTGGCGGTTTTTCAGTCAGATGGTACGGGTTACTGTTTGCCCTGGCTTTTGTTGTCGGGTACTTCATCATGCAAAAGATTTTCAAAAATGAAGGCATCCCCAACAAACTATTGGATGAATTGTCCACCTACATGATTATTTTTACCATTGTGGGTGCAAGGCTCGGTCATGTTTTTTTTTACGAGCCCGAATATTACCTTGCCCATCCCCTGGAAATCCTGATGATATGGAAGGGGGGGCTGGCCAGCCACGGCGCCGCTATCGGGATATTGATCGGGCTTTACTTTTTTGCCCGGAAAAACCACAAGCCTTACATTTGGATTATGGACCGGATTGTGATTGTCGTTGCAATTGGCGGAGCTTTTGTAAGAACCGGAAATCTGATGAACTCTGAGATTTTCGGGGACATCACCACCCTGCCCTGGGGATTTAAGTTCGTCAGGTACTACGATCCGGCTTATGCTGCCAACCCCAGGCATCCCACCCAGATTTATGAAGCATTATGTTATCTGATTATCTTTGCCATACTTTATCGGTATTACTGGAACCATAAAGGCCACCCACGCCCGGGCACATTGTTCGGCTGGTTTCTTATCATGCTTTTTACCGCCCGGTTTCTCATTGAATTCATTAAAATACCACAGGTAGGTTTTGAGAAAAATATGGCATTGGATATGGGCCAGTGGCTCAGTATCCCGTTTGTGCTGGCAGGAATAGCCTTGTTGGTCTGGTCGTACCGAAAATATAAAAAGCCCGGAATTTAAATACGTTCCGGGCTTTTTCGTTTTAAAACCTAAAGCTCTTATTTCATGTTGAATTTTGTGAAATTATCATAAAGCTGTTTATCCAGCGTATCGGATAATGCTTTCTGATGATAATGGTCGGTTATCTGCTTAAGCCGCTGAAAAACAGCCATCGCTTCCTGAATATCATCCTTATAATAATCCCTCATCTTGTCGTCAAGATCATAATAATAGGCCAGGTCTTCTTCATACCTTTCGGCAATGCCTTTCACCACATCGTTGCCTTTGTCAATGGCGCCGGCTTTGTAATAATTGTCGGCCCACGAAATCATATAATAATCATACGGGAATTTCTTCCCGGGGAAGAAATACAATCCCGTGTCCATGGCATAAACGGCGGAATCATATTTCTGCAGGCTATTTAAGGCCTGGGCCAGCCTGACATAATTCTGTTTCATGATACCCACTGTCCTGGCGCTTTCACGGTCAACGGTAACGTCATCTTTATTCAATCGGCCCCAGCGGACTTTTTTGTTCATCAGCACTTCATAGGAACGTTCGGCATCCACACCGCCAACCCTTGAAATGTAATTAGGCGCCAAAACAGGCTGGAACCGGTAAACCACCCCTTCAAGCTGGCAATATTTGACTACATCAAGTACTTTGCTCACGCTACTGGGGTTGGCGAAATAAATCGGCCTTGCCCAGTTATTGGTCGCAATCAAATCAAGCAACATCAGGTCGTTGCGGTATATTGCATTTTGTTTGATATCCCATTTAATAGTATCAACAATCTTATCCGCATCTTCGGGTTTTACGGTTCCGGTTTTCAAAACCTGTTGCTTGTTAACAGGTAACATCAATTTTTTTGTGGGCAGATAGTTAATCCAGGTACCGTCATTCAATTGAACTTTAGACCTTTTATCTTTACTTTTTATAAAATTAATGACATCCCTCAAGTCAGCCCTGTCTTTATATCGTTGAAAAACAGGTAGGTAATTCTGCTGCCCACTGTCATAAAATCCCCGGGGAATTGACAAGGGAAGCGGTTCGGAATCATAAACTTTATTGAACATCTGATTCACATACCAATCGCCCGAAGAAAGCATGTAATTAACTACCCGGACATCCGTCCTGATCCCTTCCACCTCCTGAACGTACCAAAGGGGGAAAGTGTCGTTGTCGCCGTTGGTAAACAAAATGGCATTGGGTTCGCACGATTCAAGATACATCCTGGCAAAGTCGCGTGCCGCATATTTTCCAGACCGGTCGTGTGCCTTCCATCCCTGTTGCCCCATAATGACCGGAACAAGCAAAAAGCTGATAAATGTTACAATAATGGCAGAGGCACTTTTGTTTTTTATGACTTTGTTCAGCATTTCCCATAGTGCCATCACACCCAAGCCTATCCAGATGGCAAAGGCATAAAACGAGCCCGCATAGGCATAATCCCTTTCGCGGGGCTGCAACGGGGTTTGATTAAGGTAAATGATAATGGCAATCCCTGTCATAAAAAACAACAGGAACACCACCCATGTATCGCTTCTGCTTTTGTTCAGGTGATAAAAGAAACCCAGCAAGCCCAACAGGAAAGGCAAAAAGAAAAATGTGGAATGTGCCGGGTTTTGCATGCTCCGGGGCAAGTCGTTTTGTTTGCCCAGCCGCCAGTTATCAATAAAGTTGATCCCGCTTATCCAGTTTCCATGGTTGGGTTCACCCTGGCTTTCAATATTGTTTTGCCGGCCAACAAAATTCCACATAAAGTACCTGAAATACATGTGGCCGATTTGATAGGTAAAGAAAAATTTCAGGTTCTCCCCAAAAGTCGGTTTATAAACTATTTTTGACGACCCATCTTCCTGTGTTACCTTAATCGGTATCCCCTGGCTACCGCCATATTGTTTGTACAATGAAATATGGGCCGGTTTCTGGTTGCTCCACATCCTGGGAAAAATAGTCATAAACCGTTCATCATACACAGGGATAGTTCCTTTTCTGTCATCAATGATGACATATTTTCCCAGTTTTATATCTTTTTTATACACCGGATTTCCGTCTTTGGAACCCACACGCGGGGCGTTGTAATATCGTCCGTAAACCAGTGGCCACGTGCCATATTGCTCCCTGTTTAGATAAGAGAGCAAACTAATGGCATCTTTCGGGTCATTCTCGTTGATGGGGGTATTGGCATTAGCCCTGATGATAAGGATGAAAAATGAGGAATAGCCGATCAGGATAAAAACCAGTGCAAGGATAACGGTGTTCCAGACAACCTTTCCATGTTTCCGGGTATATTTCAATCCCCATAAAATGGCCAGGATGATCAACAGGAAGTAGATGATGGTCCCCGAGTTAAAGGGCAGTCCGATAACATTGACAAAGAAAAGCTCGAACTTCCCGGCCAGTTCTACAATACCCGGAATGATAAGGTACATGATAGCGGCAAGAATGGCAATTGAAACGATCCCTGCATAAATAAACCCCCGTGTTGAATATTTATACCTTTTATAATAATATACATACACAATGGCAGGGATGGCCAGCAGGTTAAGCAGGTGAACACCAATGGACAGACCGATTATATAAGCAATCAACAACAGCCAACGGTAGCCGTGCCGCTGGTCGGCAACCTCTTCCCAGCGGAGGATGGTCCAGAAAACAACGGCGGTAAACAAAGATGACATACCGTACACCTCGCCTTCTTCGGAAGAAAACCAAAAAGAATCGGTAAAAGTATAAGCCAGGGCACCAACAAATCCTGCACCCAGCACGATCAACATCTGATCTTTTGTCATTTTCACATTCCCTGCCTTAAGCATAATCTTCTTAGCCAGCATGGTAATGGTCCAGAACAAAAACATAATGGTCAACCCGCTGGACAAAGCCGACATCACATTGACCATCAAAGCCACCTTTTGCACATTACCAAAAGCCAGCAATGAAAAAATCCTGCCCAACAACTGGAAAAACGGTGCTCCCGGGGGATGGCCTACCTGGAGTTTGTATGCTGTAGCAATATATTCCCCACAATCCCACCAGCTTGCCGTGGGTTCAAGCGTGAGAAAGAAAACCGTTGTAGCAATGGCAAACATACCCCATCCTACAATGTTATTGGCTTTTTTAAAATTGTTCATTTATAATAAAGTATCACAGATTAATATTTGGTTCAGCGAAAATAAAACATTTCAAAGAACATCTTTTTTAAAACGTCAGGTAATTTAACAGAAATTAAAATTTTAAATTGCAAATAAAAAAAATGCAGTACCTTTGCCCCCCGATTGTCCGATGGTGTAAAGGTAGCACTGCAGATTTTGGTTCTGCCGGTTCAGGTTCGAATCCTGGTCGGACAACTGTACGAAAGCTAAGCGCGAGGGGACACGGAGTCCCCTCTTTTGTTGAAATGTTAAAAAAAGAAGACATAGCTCAAGTGGCCGAAGAATATCTGGATGATCAGGATATGTTCATCGTTAAGCTCACCGTGAGCCGCGATAACCTGATCAACGTGTATATTGACGGCAATCATGGCGTAACCATTGACGATTGCGTAAACCTAAGCAGGCACATTGAACACAAGTTTGACCGTGAAGTGGAAGATTATGAACTGCGTGTATCGTCGCCGGGAGCCGGCGAGCCTTTTTTAAATTTTCGGCAATACGGTAAAAATATCGGCAGGCAGGTTGAGATAACACCGAAAGAAGGGAAAAAGATAAAAGGGGAGCTTGTTGAAGCAACGGAAGATTACATTATTGTTAAAGAAGAAATAAAAAGTAAAAATAAAAAAAATAAAAAAACGGTTACAGGCGAACGTTTGCAAATCCCTATGGATAGTATTAAACAGACAAAGGCCGTAATCATTTTTTAACAAAAAACTGAAAAAAGATGGATAGTATTAACCTGGTTGAAACTTTTTCTGAATTCAAAGAATTCAAAAACATTGACAGGGAAACCATGATGCACATTCTGGAAGATGTATTCCACAGTATGCTCATCAAAAAATTTGGCCCTGACAGTAGTTTTGACATCATTGTAAACATTGACAAAGGTGATTTCGAGATTTGGCACAACCGCGAAATTGTTGAAGACGATAAAGTAGAAGACGAAAGTCTTCAAATCGCCCTTTCCGAAGCCATAAAAGTAGAACCCGACTTTGAAGCAGGTGAAGAATTTTCAAAGCAGATTTTTCTGGAAGACTTTGGCCGCCGCGAGATACTGACAATCCGCCAGAATCTGGTTTCCAGAATTATGGAATATGAAAAAGACAGTATTTACAAAAAATACAAAGAACGGGTCGGTGAAATTGTAACAGGGGAAGTTTATCAGGTATGGAAAAAAGAAATCCTTATCCTGGATGATGAGGATATTGAACTCATCCTCCCCAAATCGGAGCAAATACCTTCCGATTATTACCGCAAAGGCGACACCATCAGGGCGGTTGTCTCAAAAGTTGATATGCGTGCCAATAACCCGGTGATCATACTCTCACGCACATCACCGGTATTTTTGGAAAGATTGTTCGAATCCGAAGTGCCCGAGGTTTACGACGGGCTGATCACCATTAAAAATATTGTAAGGGTTCCGGGTGAAAGGGCAAAAATTGCCGTTGAATCCTATGACGACCGCATTGACCCGGTTGGGGCTTGTGTGGGTATGAAAGGTTCAAGGATTCACGGAATAGTACGTGAACTGAAGAACGAAAACATTGATGTGATCAATTATACAACCAACATCCCATTATTTATCCAGCGGGCTTTGTCGCCGGCAAAGATCACTTCAATCAACGCCAATGAAGAAACAAAAAGAGCTGAAGTTTATATGAAACCCGACCAGGTTTCGCTGGCCATTGGCAAAGGTGGATTCAACATCAAGCTGGCAGGGAAGCTGACCGGATTTGAAATTGATGTTTACCGTGATACGGATATAGAAACGGAAGATGTAGACATCCAGGAATTTGATGACGAAATAGATCAGTGGATTATTGACCAGTTGAAGTCTATCGGTTGCGATACGGCAAAAAGTGTTCTGGAACTCAATATTGAAGAATTGATTAAACGAACTGACCTGGAAGAAGAAACTATCCGTGAGGTGGTGAAGATACTAAAAGCAGAGTTCGAATAAATTCTTAATTTTGCGCGGTTTTATAACTTAGCGTTATTTAATATTTTAAGTATATAAGGAAAATAGTTTTATGGCCGAATCGAAAAGACCAATACGGTTAAGCAAAGCTGCTAAAGAGTTCAACATCAGTTTAGACACCCTTGTTGAATTTCTGACCGGCCATGGCTTTACAATTGACAGAAACCCCAACTTTAAACTTGACCAGCAGATGTACAGTCAACTGGCCGAAGAGTTTGAAGAAGAAAAACATGTCAGGGAGGTTGCTGCCAAAAAGGGCCTGGAATATGTTGGCAACAAAACTATTACCATTGAGGATGTTAAAGGAAAGGATGATAGAAAAGATGTTGCAGACACCCTGACCGAAGATATTATTATTACCAGTACCGGTATTACCGGGAAGGAAACAGAAAAACCGGCAACGAGGAAAAGCCCTGTAAATAAGCCTGTTGAACCTGTCCCGGTTAAAGAAACTAAAGTGCCCGAAGAAAAAGCTGAAAAGGAAAAACCGGCAGAAACCGAACCTGTTCATACAAAACAGCAACCTGAAAAAGAAAAAGCCGAAACAACTGAAGAAGAACCTCTATCGGAAGAAAAGCGCCCCAAAGTGGTCGGGAAAGTTGACCTGGAAAGCATGAATATGCGTACCCGGCCAAAGAAGCAAACCCGTGAACAAAAGAAAAAGAAGTCCGGGGCAAAACAAAGAACAGAGAAAAAAGAGGCCCCCGAAACGGGAAAACCCGTTGAAAAAAAGCCTTCGGAACCTGTTAAAGAACCACCGGTTGAAAAAACAAAAACCCCCGGGCCGGATGTACAAAAAGTTCCAGAGAAAGCAAAAGAGAAAGAGGATAACTTTATACCCACAAAAGTTGAAAAACTTACCGGACCCAAAGTTGTGGATAAAATCAGCCTCCCTGCCAAACCCAAACCTTTAAAAAAGAAACCCGTAGCTTCTTCGTCTGACCAAACGGATACGCAAAAGAAAAAGAAAAGAAGAAGGATCAAATCCAAAGTCAGTTCTGCCGAGCATGAAAAAGTTTCGAGGACGTCAGGCCGGAAAAGCAGGAAAAAAATCGTTAAAGCCGAACCGACGCAAGAGGAAATCCAAAAACAGATCAAGGAAACACTGGCCCGCCTCGCCCCTTCCGGGAAATCCAAAGCCTCAAAACACCGCCGGCATAAACGCGAACATGTTTCGCAGGTAATGAAAGAAGCCGTCATTCGCGAAGAGGAGGAAAAGTCAATCCTGAAAACAACTGAATTTGTTACAGCGAACGAACTGGCGACAATGATGGATGTTAATGTAACGGAAGTCATCAAAAGTTGTATGCAACTGGGATTGTTTGTCTCCATAAATCAGCGCCTTGACGCCGAAACCATCGTGCTGGTTGCTGAAGAATTCAGCTATCACATAGAATTTGTCAATGCGGACGAATCGGAAGAATTTGATATTGTTGAAGAAGCTGATAATCCGGAAGACCTGGAACCCCGGGCACCCATCGTCACCATCATGGGCCATGTTGACCACGGGAAAACAAAGTTGCTTGACTACATACGCAAATCAAATATCGTTGCCGGTGAAGCAGGTGGTATCACACAGCATATTGGTGCTTATGAAGTAACAACAGAAAAAGGCAGGAAAATCACCTTTTTAGACACACCCGGCCACGAAGCATTTACTGCCATGCGTGCCAGGGGAGCCAAAGTTACTGATATTGCCATCATCGTCATTGCTGCCGACGACAGCGTAATGCCCCAAACCAAAGAAGCCATCAACCATGCCCAGGCAGCGGGTGTCCCCACAGTTTTTGCCTTTAACAAAATGGATAAACCGGGTGCAAATGCAGACAAGATAAGGGAACAACTTTCAGCCATAAACATACTGGTTGAAGAATGGGGCGGAAAATACCAGTCACAGGAAATTTCAGCCATTACGGGAGCGGGCATTGACGACCTGCTTGAAAAAGTGCTCCTTGAAGCCGAAATGCTTGAGCTAAAAGCCAATCCCAACAAATACGCCAAAGGTACCGTAATTGAAGCCAGCCTGGATAAAGGCCGTGGATATGTGGCCACCATCCTGGTTCAGGATGGCACATTGCACAAAGGTGATATTATGGTTGCCGGACCAATCTTTGGCAAGGTAAAAGCCATGTTCAACGAAAGGAAGATTAAAATTGATGAGGCAGGGCCTTCTGTACCTGCTTTATTACTGGGGTTGAATGCGGCTCCCCAGGCCGGTGAATTATTTATGGCTATGCCTGACGAAAAAGATGCAAAAAACCTTGCACTTAAACGTCAAAGGCTGTTACGTGAACAAAGCCTGAGGACCCAAAAACATATTACCCTCGAAGAAATCGGCCGCCGTTTGGCCATTGGCGACTTTAAAGAGCTGAACATCATTGTTAAAGGTGATGTTGATGGCTCGGTAGAAGCTTTGTCGGATGCTCTGCTTAAACTTTCAACCGAAGAAGTGCAGGTTAACTTTATCCACAAAGCAGTGGGTGCCATAACCGAATCGGATGTGATGCTGGCTTCGGCATCCGATGCCATAATCATCGGTTTCCAGGTACGCCCTGTACCACAGGCCCGCAAACTGGCAGAAAAAGAACAAATAGATATCCGCCTGTACTCTATTATTTACCAGGCCACCGAAGAAATTGCCGATGCCATCAAAGGAATGCTTACCCCCAAGATGCAGGAAAAAATTACTTCAAATATCGAAGTGCGTGATGTATTTAAAATTACAAAAGTCGGAACCGTTGCCGGATGCTATGTGCTTGACGGAAAGATCACACGAAACACAAATGTCCGCCTGATCAGGGACGGGATAGTGGTTTATACCGGTAAGCTCGGATCGCTTAAACGCTTCAAAGACGATGTGAAAGAAGTAGCTTCCGGTTACGAATGCGGGTTGAACATCGAAAATTTCAACGACATTAAAGTGGGCGATATTGTCGAAGGATTTGAAGAAGTGGAAGTTTAAGCAAACTCCGGATCCTGTAATTCTTACAAATTTTTTCCAAGTAAAGAATCCACCTTCTAAGAAGGTGGCTTTGGATTGCCCCCAGAGGGGGCTTCTTAAAAGTCAAACTTTTTTTGTTGCGATTCGTTTTTCTTTTCCTCTTCCTCCTGATATTTCACATATCTTCTGATTGTTTCTTCATCTATCCCTACAGTACTAACAAAATAACCCCTCGCCCAAAAATGATTCCCCCAATAGGGCTTTTGCTTCAAACCAGGGTAACTCTTGAAAAGCTTTATTGCCAATTTCCCTTTCAATGTCCCCATCAGTTCTGATATGGAAACTTTCGGAGGTACCGAAACTACCAAGTGAACATGGTCAACCTGTACATTTAACTCTATTACCTCGCTCTTCTTCCATTCACACAACAACTTTATGTCTTCTTCTATAAATTGCTTTATTCGCCCTTTTAAAATTCGATAACGATATTTCGGTACCCATACAATGTGATAGTCACATTTGTATATTACATGCGATAACTTCTTATATTTGCTCATACGGCAAAGTTAAGGCAAAGCCATTAATACATTACCACCGTCAAAGACGGTGGGTTTCTAAGTTAAACTAAA
>CAJVWU010000024.1 GCA_913009755.1 uncultured Bacteroidia bacterium | reverse complement strand
GTTCGATAGATTTTAATAAGCTATATCATTATTGATGAAAAAAAACCTTAAAACTGAAGATAATATGACTTCTTTTATGAAAAAACCGTGACATAGATGAGTTTTTCAGTAGCTTGCGGATTTAAGGATAACCAAAAATTTAAACAAAATGAAGCAAGCGTATCACTCAAACGCAAGTACAAATTTACACATGCGTTTGGAAATAAGCAAGAGTAATTTAACAAATTCAGAACTTGCAATTAAATATAACATATCAGAGCCGACTGTTAGTAAATGGCGAAACCGGGATGTCTTTGAAGATAAAAGTTCCAGACCGTATAATATTCATTATGTGCTGAATGATATTGAAAAAACACTTATAACATCTATAAGACAGTCTACATGGCTGCCTTTGGATGAGGTCTGGGAGTTGGTTCTGCCAACGAACCACAGGATTTCAAGAAGTGTTGTTTACAGGACTTTTACCCGTGCAGGAATAAATAAGGTCCCGGAAAAAGAAAAAGACAAGGCAAAAAAGTTTAAAGAATATGAACCCGGATATTTACATATAGATGTAACCTATTTACCTAAAATGGATGGCGTAAAATACTATTTGTTTGTTGCTATTGACAGGGCTACAAGAACCTTGTACTATAAAGTTTACGATGCTAAAACGGCAGAGAATGCACAAGATTTTATGGATAATTGTATCAACTTTTTTCCTTTTGAAATCACTCATGCTCTGACCGATAACGGGTTTGAATTTACTAACCGGCTCATAAAATCACAAAAAGGTAATTTATGCACTAAACCCTCTAAATTTGATATAATTTGCAACGATAATGATATTGAACACCGGCTCACAAAACCAGGAACTCCGAAAACAAACGGTATGGTTGAAAGAGCAAACGGAACTATTAAAAATAATACGTTAAAGATAAACGAGTACAACAATAAGGATAAAATGCAAAAAGGATTATTAGAGTTTTTGATGTATTACATACTTTGCAGAAGACATGGAAGCTTAAAAAAAGAACTTAATGTAAAAACCCCTTATAACGCTATTGTAAAATGGTTTGAATTGAAACCTGAAATTTTTAAAAAAAATCCATTGCAGTTTAAAAAAGAAATTTTATCTTTGATGTCAATTAATAATTCAAGTTATCATAAACAACGTTGTGAAACTTGACAATTTCGTATTCATTTAAATATCAAAACCAATAATTATGAAAAAGTTAACAATTATATTGTCAGTGATTATTGTATCGGGTTTATTTTCTCTCTCAGGTTGTGATCTTATAAAAGACAAGAATGATCCCGGAACACCTCATGAAAATACCGGTGATACCCTTTGGATCCATACTGTTCCCAAGGGGGACAAAACATTGTGGATCGCTGAAATTCCGCTTGCTGTGGGGACTGACGGTACAATTTATTATTCAGCTTCAGGTGGCATGGCAAACTGGGAACCTTCGCGTATTTACGCAGTCAACAAAAATGACGGAACGCTGAAATGGCAAACCGAACCGTTGGAATTGTGGCACGTGAACAGCAATATTGTGGTTGCTGATGACGGAACGGTTTACATCTTGTCATACACAAAACTTTATTCCATTGATCCCGCTTCAGGTATCTTTAACTGGGTTTGGGAAGTGCCACAAACATTGCCCCATCCCGATTATCCGAATGGAGCCTATAGTTACGGTGAAGTCAGCTCACTCGCCCTGGCAGAAAACGGGGACCTGATCTTTAAAACCAGTGGCAGCGGGGTTTATTTCAGGGCATTATACTGCGTAGGCACCGATGGAAATATGAAATGGTTCAGATTTATTCAGGCTTCGGGTAATCCGATAACTATTGGCTATAACGGAATAGTTTATGATTATTCAGGTGAGAACAATATTAATTATTTAATGGCCTCTGACCCGGCTACAGGCGGTGTGTTATGGAAAATAAAAGCTTACACCGGTTACGGATACACCAACATTACGGTAGCAGATAACGGTGACCTGATTGCATTTCTTGCCAACGACAGTCTTGCACGCATTAACCCGGCTGACGGCAGTTTGATCTGGAAATCAATAGTAAAGAGTTCCAACAAAAAAATCCTTATTGATCATGACGGATTGATCACTATGTATGACCAGTTTAGTGGCATTCACCGTTATAGTAGTCAAAATGGATCGGAATCCGGACAGGTTCTGTCCATCCCGGAGTCAAGTTGTATTGACGGTTTTGGAAAAATGTATTCGGTGAGAGCTGATGGGTTTGATGTTTATAAAAATGACGGAACGAAAGACTGGTCATTTAATGGCGCGGTATATGGAAAATCACTTGTTATTTCATCAGACCATGTTGTATATGCCGCCGCTGGCGATAAAGTTTATGCTATACGGGGGGATGCTTCCCTGGCTATGTCAGGATGGCCTGCCTATGCCCATGACAGCCGGAATACGTTTAATTTTAATAAGCATTAGCATAAATAAAGCAGATCGTTTCTCTGAAAACAAAACAAGGTTGGTTTAAACAATTTTTTAATATTGCAGCCATAAACCCTGTTGTCCGATCTTTGCGTTTATGAATCTGACACTGGCCTATATCATCTTTGCTATTGTCCTGTTACATGTTGTAGCAAGGGTTTGGCTGGGTGATCTGGAAGTTCAGCAAAAAACCACGAGATGATCATAAGAAGGAAAAGTTATAATGAGGACAAATACTTAACTAAAAAATCCTCTAAACTGCATATCCTTATATTCTCCTTTATAAGATAGTCTTCAGATTGGGGGGTGATGATGAAGTTTTTATTTGCGCCTATCGTATTTATAGCATGTGTATTACCTGTTGTTAACTTTGGAGTTGAGGTGTATTTTATTTCTGCGGTGGCAACAATCTTCATGCTTTTTACAAAAACCAAATCAACTTCACTACCGTTTTTAGTCCTGTAAAAAAATAAATCTATATTACCAGTCAACAGGCTTGTAATCTGATTAACCACGTATGATTCCCATGAATTACCTATGAAGGGATAAGATTGCAATGATTCAAAATCGTTGATATTTAATAAACGGTGTAAAATTCCGGTATCGGTAATATATATTTTCGGAGATTTCACTATCCGTTTTTTAATATTGAAATAATAGGGATAAAGCCTTTTAACCAGAAATGAATTTTCAAAAAAGTCAATATATGATTTGATTGTAGGAGAGGTTAACTGAAGGGATGATGCAAGGTTGGAATAATTCAACATTTGACCGTTAAGGTGAGAAAGCATGATCCAAAACCTTCTGGTTTGAATGCGGTGGGCAGGAAACCCAAGGCCGGGCAGGTCACGATCGGAATAGCTTCTGATAAAATCGTCAATCCATTGTAGTGCATCCGGGTTGGAAGATAGCAAAGCATTTGGAAAGCCACCATAAAACCAATGATGATATAAACTGTATCTCTGTTTAATTTCAATTAACGAAAAAGGATAAAGTTGTACAAATGAGATTCTTCCGGCAAGGGATTCAGCGCTTTGCCTCAACAAATCAGGGGAAGCAGAACCCAGAATAATGAACCTTCCGGGTCTGCGGTTTTGATCAATCAACACGCGTAATAATGGAAACAGATCAGGTTTCGTTTGTACTTCATCAATAATCACACATTTGTCTTCATGTTGCCGGAGGTAAAATTCCGGATTTTCCAACTTATTAAAGTCAGCAGCCGATTCAAGATCTAAATAATGAACAGGGGTGTTTATATTCGGAATTAACTGTTTTGCCAGGGTAGTTTTTCCGACTTGTCGCGGACCAATGATACATACGGCCGGAAATGATTTAAGCCTTTTTAGAATTTGTTCCTGAAGGTGGCGTCTGATATACATGCATAATTATTTCAGGCAAATTTAAAATATAATTTTAATATTGTCTGAAAATATATATATTTTTCTTTTTAATCCCAGGTTCTTATGGATTTTTAAATCCTGAATAGCAATAAAAGCAGGATATCTTTTATAAATCGTTTCTATTTTCCAATCATCTCCTCAAAATCTTTTTCAGAGATAATAGGAATCCCCAATGTTTTCGCTTTTTCTTTTTTACTGGGACCCATGTTATGGCCGGCCAGGACAAAATCGGTCTTTGAAGAAACGGACGCCACATTCTTACCACCGTAAAGTTCAATTAACTGCTTGATTTCATCCCTGGAATAATTTTCAAATACACCACTCACCACAAACGATTTCCCTTCAAGCACGGGCGAAACAACTGACTTTTTCTCACGGAGTGCCATTTGAATACCTTTTTCTTTTAATCTCCGGATCATTTCAATATGTTCGGGTTTTGAAAAATAGTTGATGACTGATTCGGCAATTTTTTCCCCGATTTCTTCAACCCCGGTAAGCTGTTCAAAATCCGCCTGCATCAAAGCATCCATCGTTTGATAATGTAAAGCCAGCTTTTTTGCTACCGTCTCACCAACATACCTGATGCCGATTGCATAAAGCACACGCGGGAACGGTACCTGCTTTGACTGTTCAATACCTTTCAGGATGTTTTCAACCGTTTTTTTCCTGAAACTGATCTTCTTTTCTTTTTTACCTTCTTCGGCAGGAATGATTTTTTCAAGACCCAAAAGATCATCAGCTTTCAGATCGTATAAATCAGCCGGGTTAGTGACCAGATTATTATCATACAACATTTCAATCTTGCCCTCTCCGAGGCTGTCAATATTCATGGCCTTGCGCGAAATAAAATGTTCCAGTTTCCCTTTGATTTGCGGCGGGCAATGGTCTTCGTTGGGACAATAAAAAGCCGCTTCACCTTCTTTTCTCACCAGGCGGGATCCACATTCCGGACAGTATTCAATAAAATGCACAGGCACAACACCCGGTTTCCTTTTTTCGATATTTACCCCGACTATTTTCGGTATGATTTCGCCGCCTTTTTCCACGTAAACATAATCGCCTTCCCTGACGTCAAGTGTTGCGATTATGTCGGCATTGTGCAATGAAGCCCGTTTTACGGTTGTCCCTGCAAGATGAACGGGTTTCAGGTTGGCTACGGGTGTTACGGCCCCTGTACGCCCAACCTGGTAACTGATGGATTCGAGGATGGTTTCGGCCCGTTCGGCTTTAAACTTGTAAGCAATGGCCCATCGTGGGTTTTTGGCAGTATAGCCTAAAACTTTTTGCTGGGCAAGACTGTTCACCTTAATCACAATCCCGTCAATATCATATTCAAGATGCCGGCGCCCTTTGTCCCAGTCGTTTATAAACTCAAATATTTCATCGGGGGTTTTACAAACGGCTATATTCTTCGATACTTTAAAGCCCAGTTTTTCGGCAAGCTTTAAGCTTTCGTAATGAGTTTTGGTTAAATTTTGTTCGCCGGGGATGTAATACATAAAACAATCGAGTGGACGTTTTGCCACCTCGGCGGGATCCTGCATTTTCAGTGTGCCCGAAGCCGAATTACGGGGATTGGCAAAAGGGGCTTCGCCAATCTCTTCGCGCTCGGCATTCAGTTTTTCAAACGCCTTCGCAGGGAAAAATATCTCACCCCTGATCTCCAGTTCGGGAGGATAACTGTTACGGAGCTTTAGCGGAATGCTGCGGATGGTTTTTGCATTGCCGGTTACCTCATCGCCCCGTGTCCCGTCACCGCGCGTTACAGCTTGCCGAAGATACCCGTCAACATAAGTCAGCCCGATGGCAACCCCGTCATATTTCAACTCACATACATATTCCACATCATGGCCAACGGCTTTTCTTACCCGGTTGTCAAAATCACGTATTTCGCTCTCCGAGTAAGTATTTGCCAGTGAAAGAAAAGGATATTTATGGGTTACTGTTTTGAATTCTTTGGTGGGTTCGCCGCCGACACGTTGCGTCGGGGAGTCGGGAAGGGCAAATTGCGGATATTCTTTTTCCAGCCGTTCAAGTTCCTTCAACAACTTATCAAACTCAAAATCGCTTATCGTAGGATTTGAAAGCACATAGTAATTGTAATTATGCTGCTGCAATTCACTTGTTAATGTTTCAATCCTTTTTTTTGCTTCTGAATCGGTCATGTTGTGGTTATGCGTTGTCATTCATGGTCATTTGGCCTTCGGCCGTCATTCGCTTTCGCCGGAATCACCGTTTTGTTCCGGTAAATATAAATATTTTGATTGTCATTTATGGGGTTCAGCCAGTGTAAAATTTTATCAATCCATCCGGGTTCGATGGTGGTTTCATATTCCAGGCCGGGAAAGATATGTTTCATCCATTCTACCCTTTCATTTAAATTATCGGGCTGATAAAACAAAACAAAACCGGGCTGGTTATACGGTTTCGACCAGTCTTTCATTTTTCTGAACGCTTTCCGGTTGGTGTTTCGCATCAGCGCATCATAGGGAATCCATTTTTTTAAATAAAACTGCGGCGGAAAACGCAAAACATCCTGGTTCGTATCTTCAATGATAAAATAATTCAGTCCAGGATAATGCGACAAATAGTCCATGCTTTCGACCCTGGCTTTTTTTGAATAGGTTAAACTGATGGGTATTAAAAGAATAAAATTGATAACCCAGAAAAAAATCCAGGCAGCCCTGATCCATTTTTTCATAAAATCGGGGTTAAACAAACCGTCAACAATCATTTGCCAGCCAATCACTCCCGAAATAAAAATAAAAGGGATCAGTGTGGTGATAAAACGTTCCTGTTTGTTGGGATACCACGAATGAAAAACAAAAAAGATAAGAATAGGCAGAAACAGGATGAACAGTTTGCGATAACTTCTGAAATAGCCGAAAAGCAGGAACAGGCTCACGGGGGGAATAAGCACCGCGAGTAAAAACAAAATGTAGTTGTACCACGGGCCGGTCGTATATTCGGTGGCATGGTTTACATTGTAAAAAAAGTAGGTCTGCAACTGCACGAATGGCTTTCCCCAGATGTAATAATCAATTCCACCCTGTATAAATGTAACTGCCAGTAATAGTCCGATCCCGACGAGAAGGCTTTCTTTCCACTGATTCCTGATCAGCATGACAAGCCCGACTCCGCCTGATATCAACACAGTCTGGTAGCGGATATCAAATGCCAGACCAAACAGGAAACCGGCCCACAGCCAGTAAACAAGGGAACTTTTATTATCCCCCCTGGCAATCATTAAAATGGCTTTCATCAGCAAAGGGATACAGACAAATTCCACCAGGTTGTGCACACTCAGGAAGGGGAACATCCAGAACAAAGCCAGCAACCAGCCCACCCGGTTGGCAATTTTTTTGTTGCTGTAATACAAGGTCAGTTCGTACCCGTATTTAATGGTAAGCAACGACCATAACGCATGCAACAGCCTGACCACAACCATTTTAGATTGCGGGTCAGTTATCCTGACCCACTCCAGCAATTTAAAAAGCAGGTAATGCAGGCCGGGATAAAAGAAGCTGAAGCCAACAGGGCCATTGTTTCCGGGGGTCCAGGGCAACCACTTGTAAAAGTCAGTCCCGTCAACCCACGATTGGGCAATTTCAATAACCAGGAACTGGTCATCAATCCATCCGAACCCTTTGGAAAAAATTACGGCCAGCAACCTGAATAACAATCCTGCCAACAGGATGCTCCTGAGCGGGTGTGCTGCGTAATATGTTTTGATTTTTTTGATGATATTCCAATTTTACCATTCCGTCTTTTGACGGGCCAGGGGCATGGTCATGCACCGGGCACCACCGCCTCCCCTGGAAAGTTCATTTCCCTGTATGGTAACCACAACCTTTTTATAATCTTCCGGCGAGATGCTGCCATCTACAATGTCGCGTGCCCTGATAATTTCAAATCCATGACGGTTTAATGTTTCTATGGTATGAACATTCCGGGCGTAGCCGATGACTTTTCCCGGTTCCAGGGCAAAAAAGTTTGCCCCGCTTTGCCATTGCTCCCTCTCCATCGTCGTCAGGTCATTTTCGCCACCACAAAAAACAGGTTCCAGGTCAATGCCCAGTGTCCGTAATACAGCAGGGATATCCTTCCCTTCTTTTATTGAGGCTATTTTCCCGTTGTCAATCGTAATGTGGATGGTAAGAAGACGGGTTGAACGCATGATCAGCGGTTCATAAATCATGCACTTGTCAACATCCAGAAAAGTAAATGTCATGTCAAGATGAATAAACGACTCCGGTTTGAAAGGCAGTTCCTGAACAATAACATGCGAAGTTCCCGGTTTGGTTTTCAGGAGTTCCAATATCGAGTCAATCCCCTGCGAAGTTGTGCGCATGCCTGTTCCGATAAGAAAAATATCGTCACGGGCAATCAGCACATCACCTCCTTCAATGGATGCTTTGCCGGTCCGGTCAAATTTTTCCACCGGATTGATAACTTTCGTGTTGAAAGCGGGGTGATGTTTGAAAATCATTTCCATAATGAATGCCTCACGGTCGCGGACACGATTGGCCATTTTGGCAATCAGAACATGTTCGTTGACAGCAAAACCGGCGTCACGCGTGAAGAAAAAGTTGGGCAGGGGATGGAGGCTATAATGTTCGTTATCCAGAAACCGGGTCAGGTTATCGCGCTTTATTTCAACGCCTTCAATAAGTTGCCTGGCCAGGTCATCAACGCCGAATGACTCAATAAGTTTACATATATCTTCATCAAGGGGAGCCTCGCTAACGCAGATGCGCCTGAGCACTTCAAGTTTTGTTTTTTCATCCTGAAGAACATCTTTCAGTAAATCCGTTACCTCAAAAACCCGGGTGTATTTTTTTAATACGCCAAGAAAATTATTGTATTCAGGCAGGGCAATGTCCAGATTGAGGATATCGCTGTAAAGTGCCCTTTCCGCATTTTCAGGTGTCATGTTTTCCACTTCGGCGCCCGGTGTATGAATAATAACGCTTTCCAGTTTACCAATTTCAGAATTAATATTAACATTTAGTTTTTTCATAACGGGATAAAAAAAATATTGTCGCCGGGAATGTTAAAAATACAAAACTAACCCAATTCCTGTGACGGGTCAAAAAAATCAAAGCCGTTACCCAAGCTTTGGATGAACCGTATGAGGTCGCTATATTTAATGACCACACTCGCCGTGTTGTCGTTGGGGTGAAAACTGACTTTGCCGGCTTGCTGCAATTGTTTGTCAATAAACAGAAAAACATGATGCTCTTTATCATTGATAAGCCCGAAAGGGGAAACCGAGCCGGGACGTACCCCAAGATATTTCATTAACCGTTTTTCGGAGCCAAAACTAAGTTTACCCTGTTTCAGTTTCTTTTCAAGGCTGTGGATGGAAAACGGGGCTGTGTCTTTGACAATAACAAGGTAATGACGGTTGCCTTTGTGGTTGCGGAAGAAAAGGTTTTTGCAGTGCATGGCATCAATGTCCTTCCAGTATTTCAGTGCAATCTCAATCGTATTGAGCGGTGGATGTTCGAATACTTCATAAGGAATATTCAGCTTATCCAACACTTCAAACACTTTTGAACGGTTTTCATTCATACCAGCGTTCTTATTGAATGATTATCTTTTTTGTTTTGGTAAAACCGCCCTGTGTCAGTTTGACGAGATATAATCCCTCAGGCAACCCGTTCACATTTAGAGCAACCGAATGTTTTCCTGCCGGCAGGTTCCTGTTATAACTTTTCCTGACCGGTCTCCCGTTCAGGTCACATAATGATATGGTTACGTTGCTTTTCCCCATCTGCCTGAAATTGACAAAAGCCTCATTGTGTGCGGGGTTGGGATATACCCTGAAATCAAATTCCTTTTTCCGGTGATCAGAAATAGTCGTCAGGGTGGTATCGTTATAAAAAATATAATTGCCTATGGATGAATCCCAGTTTGAAATGACAATATCCCCTTTATTACTGTATTGGTAACTGATATATACGGTATCGCCATTGGCAACAATTTCCTTATCAACCGATAACCAGTTTTTGCCCGGGACATAACAGTAATACCCTGAACCAATACCAAAATCGGTTACCACCACGCTATTGATAAATTCAACCGGGTATTTTAGCCAAAAGACCGAATTGTCCCGTTCATCCACCACAAAACTTTCAAGCGTATCCTGCATGCCGTCTTTATCCAGATCGGCAACCTGAATGGCTTCCACAACCGAAGAGGTAAGTGATGTATAGGAAGACAGGGTGTCAAAATTATCACTGTTCCCGAGGTGAATGTTCACCGGAAGCCACCACCCGCCGTAGATCAGGTCATTTATTCCGTCCAAGTCAACATCGTGGAGCAACACACCGGACCAGTAACCGGAAACCGTGGAAGACCATACGGCATCACTTTCAGAAGGTATCTCATCGCTAAAAGTGTATAATTTCACCTTTCCATCACCTCCCAACTGGTTATTTCCTGTAAACACAATCCCCATTGTTTGATCCTGGCCGATGCAACCCATGTCCAGCGAGTTCATATAATTTGTGTTCTCAGCCGATTGCCAGGCAGGAATATTGCTTATTTCGCCAAGGTCATCGGCAGTATATAAGTAATTGGGATAGGCCTCGTTGGCAAAAGCAATGTCCAGTTTGCCATTTTGATCCAAATCACCAAAGTCAACATCCAGCGAACTGAATTTGAACGAGGATGTCCATTGGGGGAGATTTGAAAAAGTTCCGTTATTGTTATAAAATATCTTTCCGTAATCATCCAGGCTTTGATAGGGTCACCCCCCGTTGTGGCAATATCAAGGTCGCCGTCCCCGTCTGCATCGCCCATGGCACATGAAAAAGTATAATAGTCATAAGATACAAATGACGGTTCATCTTCCAGTACGCCCTGATTGTTGAAATATATTTTCAGTTTTCCGGGTGAACTGAACCCTTCAGGGCCGATATAAACCGATACGGCAACATCGGGCCAGCCATCGGCATTCAGGTCACTGACAGCCAGTTGTCCATGATAATCAATATCTTGTGATTCCCAGTCGGGAACAGGGTTGAAACTGCCGTCGCCCCGGTTATAATAAACAACAAGATGCTGTCTGTGAATATCATTCCCATTGGCCACAATAATGTCTTTCCAGCCATCGCCGTTAATATCGGCCAAACCAAGGCCGGTTGCCACATGGCCTTCAGGTGACGATTCCCAGTCGGGCACAACAGGGTAGGGGATGTTTTGTGAAAAACCGGGCAAAGAAAGAAAAAAGACGGAGTAAAAGAGCATGAATTTTTTCATATCGGATGATTAAAGAATGATAAATTCATTAAAATTACCGAATTAATCCACCCAGTCGGCAATAAAAAGATTGAGACTCCGGGCTCCCCGGTTGTTCCTGCTTGATGAAAAGATCAGTTTTTTGCCATCGTATGAAAACATGGGGAAAGCATCAAATGTGTCGTCATAAGTAACGCGTTCCAGGCCGGTTCCATCCAGGTTGACCATATACAGGTTAAAATCGAAACCCCGTGTGCCGGCGTGGTTTGAACTAAAGATTATCTTTTTGCCTGAAGGAAGGAAAAAAGGTGCCCAGTTGGCTTTCCCCAGGTGGGTTACCTGCTTCAGGTCACTGCCATCCACATTACAAATATAAATCTCCATTTCGGTGGGCATGACCAGACCCTGAGCCAAAAGGTCTTTATACACTTTGATGTCTTCTTTTGTTTTGGGCCGCGAAGACCTGAAAACCAACTTTGTCCCATCGGGGGAGAAAAAAGCGCCACCATCATAGCCCAACTGGTTTGTCACCTGTTTAATGTTGCTGCCGTCAATATCACAGGTGTATAATTCCATGTCACCACTGCGGTCGGACGTAAAAACAATTTTATCACCCTGTGGGGAAATCGTTGCCTCGGCATCATAACCGGGGCCGGAAATTAAGGTGTCAATCAGGTTGCCGTTGAGATCGGCAACATAGATGTCGAAATCGGGATATACGGGCCAGACATATTTTCCGTCCGCACGCTTTTCAGGCAGGGGCGGGCAGGCATCGCCACCCGAGCGTGTTGACGCATACAGAACGGTTGTGTCGCCGGGCATAAAAAAGGAACAGGTGGTACGGCCCAGGCCATTACTAAGCAGTTTGGGCATTTGTGTCATCATATCGCCGTCAGAAAACGGGAAATAATAAATTTGATCGCATTGACTTCCCCATTGCGGAACTTTAGCCTGAAAGACAATCATGGAATCGTTAAAACTAAAGTAAGCCTCTGCATTATCACCTTTATCGGTCAATTGTTTGATGTTTGCCAGGTGTTTCTCCTGCGGATAATGAAGCACCGAATCCGGATTTTGGGCGGTTGTTGATGTTTTATTCCCATTATGGGGATTTGCCGAATTGTTACATGAACTCAGCCAAATCATACCGAATGCCGTAATTATTGTGAAAATAATTTTTGTTTTCATAAAATAAAATTTAATTGATGAGAAATTTATTTATACTGCAAAAATATCAAATTCAGCGTATCCGTTTTTTATATTTTTATTTCGATTAATTTTATAGAGAAAGCATGAATTTTCAGACAAGGGATTTATCCCGTGGAGGGGATATCGAACATTAACACTTAAGGTTTAACTCCCAGTTTCCCTTTCAGGTAATGCCCTGTGTATGATTCAGTACACTGAGCCAGACCTTCGGGTGTCCCTTCAAAAATAAGGCTTCCTCCCGCATTGCCTCCTTCGGGGCCAAGGTCAATGACCCAGTCGGCGCATTTAATAACCTCTACATTGTGTTCAATGACCACAACCGTATGCCCGCTTTCAATCAGTGCATGAAAGGATTTGAGCAATTTACTGATATCGTGGATGTGGAGGCCGGTGGTGGGTTCGTCAAAAATGAACAGGGTTCTTGAATCGTTTCCGCCTTTCGACAGGAAAAAAGCAAGTTTGATGCGCTGGGCTTCACCGCCGCTCAGGGTATTTGACGGTTGGCCAAGCCTCAGATAACCCAGCCCCACCTCCTCCAGCGGTTTTATTTTGTTGACAATTTTTTTGGTCGTTGAGTTCTTATGTTTGTCGGAACCAAAAAACCCGATGGCTTGCGAAACCGTCATATCCAGGATATCGGTAATGGATTTATCGCGGTATTTCACTTCCAGCACTTCATCTTTAAACCGCTTTCCGTGGCATTCGTCGCACACCAGGTGGATATCCGCCATAAATTGCATTTCCACTTTTATCTGGCCTTCACCCTCGCAATGCTCACACCTTCCACCGGGGATGTTGAATGAAAAATATCCGGGCTTGTATCCCCTCAGTTTGGCCAGTTCCTGACCGGCATATAGCTGCCTGATATCATCATAAGCTTTTAGATAAGTAGCAGGATTCGACCTTGAAGAGCGCCCGATGGGGTTTTGATCAACATACTCCACCGCCTGGATGGAATTGATATCCCCTTCAAGAACACCGTGTTTTCCTGTTTTATCGGCATACCCGCCATATCTTCTTTTCAGGGCGGGGTAAAGGATATCGCTTACCAGTGTTGATTTCCCGGAACCACTCACACCGGTAATCACATTTAAAATGTTGAGCGGTATTTTTACATCAATATTTTTCAGGTTATGTTCGACGGCTCCTTTTATTTCAATAAAATCGCGCCAGTTCCTTCGTCTTTCGGGCACCGGTATTTCTTTCCTCCCTGTAAGATAGAGGGCAGTATAGCTTTTGTTATCTTTTGCCAGATCACCAAAACTTCCCTGAAATACGAGTTCCCCGCCATGTTCGCCGGCTTCGGGGCCGATATCAATGATTTCATCGGCTTGTTTGATGACCTCTTCTTCATGTTCAACCACAATGACGGTATTTCCCAGATCGCGCAGATTTTTCAATACATCAATCAGTCTTTTAATATCCCTGGGGTGCAGCCCGATGCTGGGTTCGTCGAGAATATACATTGATCCCACCAGGCTGCTGCCCAGCGAGGTGGCCAGGTTAATGCGTTGCGATTCGCCCCCCGACAAGCTGTTGGACAAGCGGTTCATGGTGAGGTATCCCAGGCCCACATCATTCAGAAATTGCAGCCGGTTGGTGATTTCAATCAAAATCCTTTTGGCGACTTTTGCATCATGCTCATTCAGTTGGATATTCATGAAAAAAACATAAGCTTCATCCAGTTGCATCTGAACGACTTCCGATATGCTTTTCCCGGCGACTTTCACATAGTTTGCATCACTGCGCAGGCGGGTTCCTTTGCATTCGGGGCATAAGGTTTTCCCGCGGTATCGTGAAAGCATCACCCGGTATTGTATTTTATAGGTCTGTTCCTCAACATATTGAAAAAAGGCATTGATGCCATCAAAATACCGGTTACCAGTCCAAAGCAGTTCTTTTTGTTCTGAGGTTAATTGATAATAGGGTTTATGAACAGGGAAACCGAACTTATAGGCACTGGCAATCATCTTTTCTTTCCATTCGCTCATCTTTTCGCCTTTCCAGCAGGCAACGGCATCTTCATAAACGGAAAGGCTCTTATTGGGAATAACCAGGTCTTCATCAATGCCAATGATGCTGCCAAACCCTTCACAGGTTTTGCAGGCACCGTAAGGATTATTAAAAGAAAAAAGGTTAACGCTCGGCTCTTCAAAAAGAATACCATCCATTTCAAATTTATTTGAGTATTCCTTTTCGGTTGTTTTTCCATCCGTTTCAAAAGCAATCCGGCAATACCCGTTGCCTTCATAAAAAGCTGTTTGTGCCGAATCGGCAATGCGGGCAGGCAGGTCGGCATCTTCATGGTTAACCCTGACCCTGTCAATGACCAGAAAACAATCTTTCGGTTTTATTGAATGTTCCCGCGCCGAATCCGGATTATCCCGTGTTTTCAGGAATTCATCTATCCGAACGATCCTGCCATTTCGCATCAACCTGCTAAAACCCTGCTGCATGAGGATGTTCAGTTGCTGTGTCAGGGTCCTGTTTTCAATCAGATGAAGGGGTGTAAATACCAGAACACCGGTATCATCGGGCAGGGCCATAATATCGTCCACCACATCCGTTACGATATGCCGTTTCACCTGTCTTCCCGATACCGGGGAAAAAGTTTTTCCAATCCGGGCGAACAAAAGTTTAACATACTCGTATAACTCGGTGGATGTGCCCACGGTAGAACGGGGATTTCTCGTTTTCACCTTTTGTTCGATGGCAATGGCCGGGGAGATGCCCCTGATGGCATCCACATCCGGTTTATCCATGCGTCCCAGGAATTGCCGGGCATACGAGCTCAGGCTTTCCACATAACGGCGCTGGCCATCGGCATAAAGGGTGTCAAAGGCAAGGGATGATTTTCCCGAACCTGACAAACCGGTGATGACGACCAGCTTTTTACGGGGAATGGCCACACTCAGGTTCTTTAAATTATTGACCCTCGATCGTACGACGATGATATAATCCTTTGGATTTACGGTGGAGATATCCCTAAGCATCGGTTGAAAAATTGAGGCACAAAATTATTATTTTATTTGCAAATGTTGTTTTTGTATTTATATTTGCACTACGGACAGCATAATTTTATTTAATTACTCATCAAATTTAAACGCGTATAGAAGAAATTTTACCCTTTTTGTAAGTTTTATCAAAACAGGGAAAAATGAATCCAGAAACGGCAAATGAGCGTGAACTGATCCGCAATTACCTCAATGGTAACCACGAAAGTCTCCAAACCCTTATTGAACGCCATCAGCAACGGCTATATTCGTATATCTTTTTACTGGTAAAGGATAAACAATTGGCAGACGATGTATTCCAGGATACGTATGTTAAGGTGATCAACACCCTAAAGCTTGGAAATTATAAAGATGAAGGAAAATTTATCCAGTGGGTGATGCGAATAGCCCACAACCTGGTGATTGACCATTTCAGGAAATCGAAGAAGATTCCTTATGTGGAAAGCAACAAACCGGATTTTGATGTGTTCGATACCATCGGCCTGACCGATCCTTCGGTGGAGGAAAGAATGGTGCTGGACCAGATTTATTCGGATGTCAATAAACTTTTACATTTTCTTCCGGAAGAACAAAAAGAGGTGATCTATCTCAGATGTTATGCCGGCCTTAGTTTCAAGGACATTGCAGAACAAACCGAGGTGAGCATCAATACAGCCCTTGGACGGATGCGTTATGCGCTGATCAACCTTAGAAAGCTGATCAGCGAAAAGAACATTGTGCTTACCAATTAGCAATAATTAACCATCAGTATTTCAATCAATTATTTTTTAATCACTTCTTTTTCAGAAAGTGATATACTAAATATGTATGGAATCCGTTTATTATTAAATTAATAAATAACGCAAATTATGCCTATGGCCAATGACCTTTACTTTGAGAATTATCAGGACGTTCCCAAACACAAAAAGAAATATGACAAAGCCGGGCCGGCTCCCAAAAGCCCTTCAACAATGACAATGATTTTTATTTTGGGCTATGCGGCTGCGCTCAAAGTCATCAAAACAAAAACCGTGGGGAACATAATGATCCTGTTGAACTAAAGGGATGACCCTTTAAGAGATCAACCGCAATTCACAGGAGTTGCGGTTTTTTTTTTGCCGGGAAATTGTTTTCACCTGATTTATTAGATTTGCCAGGCAATGAGAAAGAAAGAACGATATCAAAAGGTCATTGAATATTTCAAGGAGCACATGCCTGTGGCCGAAACAGAACTGGCATACAGGGAACCGTATGAGTTGATCGTGGCCGTTATCCTTTCGGCACAGTGTACCGACAAAAGGGTAAATATCATTACGAAAGAGTTTTTCAAGTCGTTCCCGACGTTGGAGATACTTGCAGAAGCTGATATTCAGGATATTTATGAATTGATCAAAAGTTGTTCCTATCCAAACAATAAAGCCAGACACCTTTCGGGGATGGCCGGAAAACTGCTCGCTGATTTTGACGGCAAGCTGCCTTCAAACGTGGAAGACCTTCAAAAGTTGCCGGGTGTCGGGCGGAAAACAGCCCATGTGCTGGCATCGGTTCTTTTCAACAAACCCGTAATGGCTGTAGATACTCATGTTTTCAGGGTTTCCGAACGTATCGGCCTGACCACCGGATCAAAAAACCCACTGCAAACGGAAAAAGAACTGGTGAAACATATCCCTGAAGAACTGATCCCGCTGGCACACCACTGGCTGATCCTGCACGGCCGTTATGTGTGCCAGGCAAGAAAACCGAAATGTGATGAATGTGGGCTAACAGTATTATGCAGGTTTTATCTTTCCGCAAAAACCGTAAAATGATTATCATAACCAATCCGCGAACATCAGCGTCAAAAATACAGACGCAGATTTACACAGAAAAACGCAGATAGATCATAACCAATTCCGCGAACATCAGCGTCAAAAATACAGACGCAGATTTACACAGAAAAACGCAGATAGATCATAACCAAAAAGTGAACACCACTTAAAATAACAAAATTATCCCACGAGCAATTTTAGTAATCTATCTATAACGTCATCCCCGCCATATACGGAAACCAGAACTTTTTCTATTTGACCTTTTCGGTGCGGGGTTCCGGCCAACCGTTTTATGAGCAATTCTCTTTTCTCAAATTCCCCTGAAAATTCTGATTTTACAATCACACCATTTTTAACTTCCATTTCTGCTCTGATTCCTTTCTGCCCGTTCCTGAAAATATAAGCCGGTGAATAACCGTAATTCCATTCCCATTTGCTGTACTTTTCACTAATCAGTGCATTAATGGCAGCAATATCCGGATTATCAAGTTCACGTACTTCACTGATTGAATAATAATTAAACAGATAATTCTTAAGTTTTACTTTAAATTGTTCAATTGACATATCATCATCCAAATGCTCGCGGATGTTGGTTACCGCAGCCCGGACTGACTGGACGGCTTTATCTTTAAATTTATTCTTTGCATCTGCCCTGATGACCCGGTTTAGTATTTCAAGATTTGTACTGAACAATAACGTTCCGTGGTGCATCACCTTATTTTTGAATACATGTGCCGAATTACCTGATATCTTTTTTCCGTTGACGACCAGGTTATTTTTACCTTCAAAACGGGTCTCTATCCCCAACGTCCCCAGGAAACCGATGACCGGTGTTGTAAATTTTCTGAAATCAATCAGCCTGTCTTTTCTTTTTTCAGAAGTAATCACGGTATAATTGATGTTTCCCTCATCGTGATAAACCGTTCCCCCGCCCGAAAGACGCCTGATCACAGGAATATTATGGCGGTTTGCAAAACCCGTATTTACTTCTGCCAATGTGTTTTGGTGCTTCCCGACAATGATTGACGGTGAACATTGCCAGAGCATCAGCACATCTTTGTCATCCCTTTTCAGAATGTATTCTTCGGCAGCGATGTTAAAGACAGGATCGGTTTGTAGTCGTTGGATGAATATCATTTTTCAAAAGTAAACAACTTGTTAAATTCTACTGTCATAATTGTTTATGCCTTACCTTTGACGACATGGCTCAATTAATTCATTGTTTTAAAAAAGAAAGAGTATGAAAACAGTATTGATTACAGGCGCTTCAAGCGGGATTGGCAAGGAACTGGCTTATGTTTATGCGGAAAAGGATTACAACCTCGTGTTGGCAGCCCGCCGCAAAGACCGGCTTACGGAAATTAAAAATGAAATTTCGGAAAAACACGGGGTTGCCGTTGACCTGTTTGATATTGATTTATCGAAAACCGATAGTGCCGGCAGGCTTTATAAAAAAGTAAAAGATAAAAACATAAAAGTTGATGTACTGATCAATAATGCCGGTTTCGGGATGAAAGGCAGCTTTAAAGATATTGACATTACAAGGGAAGAAAGCATGTTGGTGCTGAATATGGTTACACTAACCAAATTAACGCGTCTGTTTGGAAATGACATGATCGGGGCAGGCGGCGGTCATATTATCAACATTGCTTCCACAGCGGCATTCCAGGCAATCCCCGGATTTGCAGCCTATGCAGCCAGCAAAGCCTATGTGTTGAACTTTTCAGAAGCCATTGCCTATGAATTAAAGGATGACAATGTAAAAGTAACAACGATTTGCCCCGGGGCAACCCAGTCCGAATTTGCAAAGGTGGCCGGTATGGAAAAGTTACCGTCCACCGGAACAAAACTTCCTGTTTCAAGGGATGTTGCTGAATTTACTTATCAGATGATGACTAAAGGAAAAGTCACGGCTATTCATGGTTCCATGAACAAATTAATGGCTGTTGGACCGCGGCTCATGCCACGCAGATTAATCACAAAAATTGCAGGCAAGATGATGGAGTAGGGCAAGGCCGCTTGTCATTCATACGGATTTTCTTCAAACGTTGCTCATCGGTTAACGGGAAATCGGAAAATGATGAATGGCCCATTTTGAACACATCGAACCATAAAACAATTTAACCATCGAACCATACTTTGACGTATTTTTGCCGCTCGAAAAAATAACACGACGGATCAAATGCAGGAAATCAGAAATATTGCCATCATAGCCCACGTTGACCACGGTAAAACCACACTGGTTGACCGGTTGTTGCACCAGGTTAAACTTTTCAGGGACAACCAGGATATGGGGGATTTAATCCTTGACAGCAACGACCTGGAACGGGAACGCGGGATCACTATTTTATCAAAAAACGTATCAGTACACTATAAAGGGGTTAAGATCAATATTATAGACACACCCGGACACTCCGATTTTGGTGGTGAGGTAGAGCGTGTGCTGAACATGGCGGATGGCGTATTGCTGCTTGTGGATGCCTTTGAAGGCCCCATGCCGCAGACCCGCTTTGTATTGCAAAAAGCCATTGACCTCAACCTGAAACCCATTGTTGTGATCAATAAAGTGGACAAGCCCAACTGCCGGCCCGACGAAGTTCAGGAGGCTGTGTTTGATTTGATGTTTAACCTGGGTGCCAGCGAAGATCAGCTTGATTTCCCCACTGCATTCGGATCATCAAAGCAGGGCTGGATGGCCGAAGACTGGCAGCACCCGGCAACGGATGTCTCTTATCTGCTGGATTTGATTATTGATCATATTCCCAAAGCCGAATACAGAGAAGGTACTCCACAAATGCAAATTACTTCACTTGATTATTCTTCTTATGTCGGTCGGATTGCAGTAGGCCGTTTGTTAAGGGGAAAACTGAGGATGGGCATGCCTGTGTCGCTGGTAAAAAGGGATGACCGCATCCTGAAATCAAAAATAAAAGAGCTTTATCTGTTTGAGGGCCTGGGGAAAGAAAAATGCAAGACTGAAGTCCATGCCGGGGATATTGTAGCCATCATGGGACTGGAGGACTTTGAGATCGGTGACACGGTGGCTGACTTTGAAAATCCGGAAGGATTGCCTGCCATCAAAATTGACGAGCCTACGATGAGCATGATGTTCACGGTAAACAACTCGCCTTTCTTTGGTAAGGAAGGAAAATACGTTACCTCCCGGCACCTGCGCGACAGGCTGTTTCATGAAACGGAGAAAAATCTGGCCTTGCGAGTTGAAGAAACCGCATCCCCGGATGCTTATCTGGTTTATGGCAGGGGTATTTTACATCTTTCCATCCTCGTGGAAACCATGCGGCGTGAAGGTTATGAGTTTCAACTCGGACAACCCAAAGTGATCATCAAGGAAATTGAGGGTAAAAAACATGAGCCCGTTGAAAGCCTTACGGTGCTTGTGCCCGAAGATTTCTCAGGCAGAGTGATTGATATAGTCACCATGCGTAAAGGGGAATTTTTGAATATGGAACCCAAAAACGACAGGATGATGCTGGAATTCAGCATTCCATCGAGGGGAATCATCGGTTTGCGCAACAGTATTTTAACAGCCACCGAAGGCGAAGCCATCATTGCCCACCGGTTCAGAGCCTTTGAACCCTGGAAAGGGGAAATCAAAACGAAGGCTAACGGAGCCTTGATCTCAATGGAAACAGGGACTTCCATTCCTTATGCGATCTGGAAACTGGTTGACCGGGGCAGGTTTTATATTCATTCCAACCAGGAAGTTTATGCAGGCCAGGTGATCGGCGTAAATACCCGTGCCGGTGACATTGTGGTTAACGTGAACAAAACGAAGAAGTTATCCAACATGCGGGCTGCCGGCTCAGATGAAAAAGTGATGATCCCACCGCCGGTTACTTTTTCGCTGGAAGAATATATGGAGGTTATCCGTAAAGATGAGTACCTCGAAGTTACGCCGCGTTCGCTCCGTTTGCGAAAGATCATTTTGAATGAAACCGAACGGAAAAGACAGGGGAGAGGGTAGAAGTTTGGAATTCAATCAATCCTGATACATCGGATGCTAAAATAAAAGCTTTTTCCTATTGTTGTCCGGGTCACACTTTTGCTATCTTTATCAAAAATCCTGATCCAGGCTGTATTCATACTATAGGAAGATGCTGTCCAGAAATAGGCCTTCTGATTTTTAAAACTGAACATTTTCATTTCAGGCTGGTAATTGCCAGATAGGGGAATATCAAATCCTGAAGATCCGCCTTTCAAAAGGGCAGAGGCAGCACTGTCAGGGCCGCCAAGAGAGTTGATAAGAATTGACCAGTCTTTATCGGTAGGCAACCGGAAACCTTCGGGACAGGCATCCAGCGCGGCCTGCCAGCAATACAAACGGCCATATTCCTTGCAGTTCAGCGAATCATCATCGTAACAAATGCTTCCCAGCACATCGTTTTGCAGGTTGCGTTCCATCCACACCTGATCGCCGATCTTGACGGTTTCGTAATACTGGGCATACAGGCTCGTGCTTTCAATTAATGTTACAATAATAAAAAGGATAATTATGATTCCTGGTGTTTTCCAATTCATTTTAAGTATTTTTTTAGCCGAAATCATGACTTCACAGGAAAACAAATTTCTTTGTTTTCATAGTAACTATTTTTTCAAAATTAATCAATAATTCTGAATAGCTCAGATTTTTGAACTCCATTAATTTTACTAAGGGAAAATATGTAAAATTATTGTCAGATACCCGGAAAAATTTATTCAACTTTGCACCCGCGGTGAAAGATTATAATTATCACATAATACTTCTTGTCAAACGGCTTGCTATCGCATTCCTTTTATTTTTTTTCGGGCGCTTGTTTTTTCTTTTACTGAATTTATCACACTTCTCATATTTAGGGATTTATGATACCCTCCGCCTGTTCATTTTCGGGATGCGTTTTGATATGTCGGTGATTGTTTATTCAAATCTCCCGGTGATCATTTTGCATATTATTCCCGGCGGGAAATTTAAATACAACAAATGGTACCAGGGCTTTGTCAAATATTATTTCCTTGTTGTCAACTCATTGTTGTTGCTTATAAACTTAAGTGATGCACGGTTTTTTGATTTTACATTGAAACGTTCCACAGCTTTTATGCTGACATTTTTAAGGACCGGTGATGAATTGACACGGCTCGTCCCCCAATTTATTGTTGATTATTGGTATGTGCCGGTTACCTGGCTTGTGCTTACCGCACTCGCCTGGTACCTTTATTCGTTTTCTGACAAAAAGCATAAACAGCCGGTAACCATCACAGGGAATAAACTAAAAAATATCAGTTATCAGGCAATCGCTTTCTTAATACTTTCGGCCTTATCCGTTGTTGGCGCCAGGGGGGGAATGCAACCTAAACCCCTGGCTATTTTGAACGCATCCCAATATTCATCAGCTAAAGATGCCCCACTTGTCCTAAACACACCGTTCACGGTGATGAAAACGCTGAAATACAAAAGTTTTGTGCTCAAAGAATATTATCCATTGGACGAATGCCAGAAAATATATCCCACTTTACATCAGTATGATTATTCCGATACCTCATTTAAAAAAATAAATATTGTCATTCTTGTACTGGAAAGTTTTTCGCGTGAATACAGTGGTTATTTGAACCATTACAAAGGATATACCCCCTTTCTTGATTCTTTGATGCAACATTCATTGCTATTTACCCATGCTTTTTCAAATGGTTTGAGGTCAATAGATGGCATACCCTGCATTGCTTCCGGCATACCTGGCCTCATGGAAGACCCTTTCCTTTTTTCGGATTATAACACAGATAACATTAGCAGCCTTGCCAATATTTTAAAGGAGAAAGGCTATCAGACAGCTTTTTTTCATGGTGGCAATAACGGAACCATGAATTTTGATGCTTACGCAAAAATGGCAGGGTTTGATGCCTATTACGGGCATACTGAATATAAAAATGAAGAAGATGACGGCGAAAAAAATTATGACGGTTACTGGGGTATTTACGACCATGCTTTTTTACAGTATCTGGCCGGAAAACTCAATACATTCAAGCAACCGTTCTTTGTTTTGGAATTTACTTTAAGCTCACACAACCCTTATAAGGTACCCGAAGAATATGAGGATAAATTTCCAAAAACAATAGTGAAAATTCACCGGGTTGTGCAATATTCTGATTTTGCTTTAAAACAGTTTTTTAAAACAGTTTCAACGATGCCCTGGTTTAAAAATACACTTTTTGTTATTTCGGCTGACCATCCCGGACATTCAATAAGTGTTGCTGAAAACAGCCAAATACATGATGAACATAAAAAATTAAATGATTATCAACTTAAATATTATAAAAACACCGTTGGCCGCTTTGCAATCCCGATCCTGTTTTATTTTCCCGGCGACAGCTTGCAGGGAAAAGAAAGTATAACCATTCAGCAAAGTGATATTTTACCTTCTGTTTTGGATTATCTGGGTTATAACCGGACGTTTATTGCTTTTGGCAACAGCGTTTTTAATGATAATGCAAACCATGTTGCTTTTGAATATGTAAACGGATATTATCAGATAATACAAGGTGATTACAGCTTGCTGTTTGATGGAAATAGTTCGGTCGTACTTTATAATAACAAAAAAGACCCTGATCATGAGGTGAACCTGATAGACGAAAAAAAAGAAATTGCGAATAAACTGGAAACTTTGATTAAAGCAGTTGTTGAGCAATACAATTACCGGTTGATAAAAAATAAATTATCCCTTTAATATCTGCGCAGATTAAGAATTATGGTAAATAAATGGTGTTCTGGGGATTGTGTTTAAAAGCTGTCAATATAAGATGAAAGAGTTATCCAAATATCATATCCCGAAAAATATACGATATCTGTTCCTGTCGTTGATTTGGCTGTTGCTTGTTAATGCTGCTTTCAGAATTGCCATGTTAGGGATGAATATCAACCTGGTGGCAGGTGCAGATTATTCTGATATTCTTTACAGTTTGTTTAACGTTGGTTTTTTATTTGATCTGCGGCTTTCTTTAGTCATTTTAACGGTTCCTTTTCTGTTAACTTCCGTTCCTTTTTTATTAAACAGAGACATTAAACTGGCGTACTCAATCAGTAATTGGCTAATCATTATAGCGGTAATAATAAATATCGCTGTCTCATCAGCAGACCTGGATTTTTTCAGCTATTACAATTCCAGAATTACCAATGCTGTTTTTGACTGGACAAATGATATGGGTACCTTGCTAAAGGTTATGGCAAACGACAGGACCTATTTGTTGTTTTTCGGAATATTTATTATCGTATCCGGATTGTATATTTTTATTCAAACCCTGATTTTTAAAAAGGTAATCATACAACAGGCAAGGTCATTTAATATAAAATCCAGGTTAACTTTTTTCTTCATTCCGATGGTGTTGCTATTTTTTGGAATCCGGGGATCATTTAATTTTCATCGCATGCCATTAAATGTAAATGATGCTTATTTTTCTGAAAACCCTTTTTTAAACGGGTTAAGCTTTAATCCTGTTTTCAGCCTTCTATATAGTTATAAGGATGTTAATATTAAATACTTTCAAAATGATAATGAAGCAATACGAACAGCGCTCCACTATTTAGGAAGAAAGCATAGTCAGGCGGCCAACCCGTTTGAAACAGTGGTAACCGGAACGGATACTTTAAAACCCAACATCATTTTCTTTCTTCTTGAAAGCATGAGCGATGCTATGGTCAGCAGATATAACCCCGGTTACGGTACAACCCCTTGCCTGGACAGTCTGGCAGAACATGGCATTGTGTTTGATAATTTTTATTCGGCAGGGATACACACCTATAACGGTATTTTTTCGTCCTTCTACGGTTTGCCTGCCATCATGCACAATAAGCCGCTGAGTTCGGTTAAAACCGCCAATATGAAATTCCACGGCTTGCCGGAAATTTTGAAGGAAAAGAATTATAAAACCTTCTTTTACGTGACCGGTTCAAAGGAATTTGACAATATGGGTGGTTTCCTTATCCCAAATGGATTTGATAAAGTTATAGACGTCAGTTCCTATCCGGATGATTCAATAGTCAATGGCTGGGGTGTTAGTGACAGAACTATGTTTAACAGGGTTTTGAATGATTGCGATTTCCTCACTGAAACACACGAAAGATTCTTCATCGGTTTATTGACCATTTCTTCTCATGAAGGTTATCTTATCCCGGATTCAACTCATGTAAAATTAACCAATAAAGCATATCCTTATAAACGTTATGAATTTGCCGATATGCAAATAGGCAAGTTTATGAATTCAGCAAAAAACAAAGCATGGTTTAAAAACACCGTATTTGTTTTTGTGGGTGACCACGGACAAAATTTTTCACCGGTTTATGATCTGTGCCTGAATTATCATAAAATACTTCTGATCATTTATTCCCCAACTTATTTTCAACATTTTGTATACAAAAACTTCGGTTTGCAACAGGATATTTATCCAACATTATGCAGTTTGCTGGATTTTAGTTATGTGAATAATTCACTGGGTGTTAATCTGTTCAAGCATAAAAGAAAGTATGCTTATTTTACTTCCGATAATAAATTGGGGGTACTTGATGATGAATATTTTCTTATTTACAGAAATAAGAATAATGTTTCCTTGTATAAGTACAAAAACAAGTCTTTAACAGATATTTACAATAAAAATAAAATGAAGGCGGATTCAATGGAAGAATATGCCTTTTCCATGTTACAATCGGCACAGTATTTAATTGACAATAAACTGACAGATTTAAAGTAAGGGTTCGATGTTTGTAACCTGCCGAATATTGAGCCTGTGAAAATTAAAAAAGCCCTCCGTTCTGATATATTTCCATCTGAACTTCGGAGAAAGGTTCGATATTCGTAAAACGGCCTTTTGTCAGATTTTTCAGTTCACCGGTTTCAAAATTAACTACAATTTCATCGCCATCCTCAACACCGGCCGCATTCATGTCTTTATAGGTCAGTATCGGGAAAGCGGCATTGATGGCATTGCGTTCGTAAATGGCGCCGAATGATTCTGCCAGCAAAGCTTGTACCCCAAGGGTTTTAAATCCATCCACCGCCTGTTGGCGTGAGCTGCCTGCACCGAAATTTTTACCTGTAATCACAATATCGCCCGCTTTACATTTTTTGGCAAAATCCTTATAACCTTCCAGGTTATCAAAGATGTATTGTCCCATTTGTTCAGGGTCGGTGATTTGGAGGTAGCGATTGTGGTAGATCATATCGGTATCAATGTCATCCTGTTTGATGACCCATGCCCGCCCTTTAACGACAACCGGGTTTTTGCCGTGTTCTTCCTTATGATGTTTGGCGGCATGGAACAATTCTTCCGTTCTTGTCTCAGAATCAAACGTTGCCGGTTCATCAGGTATCTGATCTTCAGTGGTAATATATCCTGCCACGGCGCTGGCTGCCACAGAGGACGGCGAAGCCAGATAGACCTTTCCTTTTCCCTGTTTTCCCGGGAAGTTCCTGTTTCCGGTGCTGATGGTGATCTCGCCCGGCCCGTTCTGCCCGACTTGTCCGGCGGCGCATCCGGCACAGCCTGCATTGGAAACCAAAGCCCCTGCTTCCTTAAATATCTTGATCAATCCTTCATCAAGGCACCGCTGCCAGATTTCATCTGTTGTGGGGACGATCTTCAACACTACACCGGGGGCTACTTTTCTGTCTTTTAACACACTGGCAACAGCCTGCATGTCTTCCATCCGGCCATTGGTACAACTGCCGACAAAAGCCGAATCTATTTTCACTTTCCTTTCCTGATCAATGCTTACCGCATCGTGGGGCTTGCCGGGCCGACTGACCATGGGGACAAATGTGTTGACATCAATGGTGAATCCTTTTTCATATTTTGCACCGGGGCCGGCTTCGATTTTGTCCGGTTTTCTTCCTGTGCGTTCTTCACAGTACTTCATTACCGCATCATTGGGGGGGAAAAGCAGAATAATGACCCCCATTTCTGTACCCATTGAGGCAATGGTTATACGTTGATCCAGTGTTAATTTGTCAATGGGCTCGCCATAGAATTCCACGGAATAACCGAGCAGGCTGTTGGCTCCAAACTGATGAAGGAGATTCAGAACGAAGTCTTTGGCTGTTACGTTTCCAGGTAATTTTCCTGTAAAACTGATCTTAACCGAGTTGGGTACTTTGAACCACACTTTCCCTCGGTGGAAGGCAGCAGCAATATCCTTGTCGCCCATACCTTGTCCGAAAGCGCCGATAGCGCCAAGGATATTGGCATGCGAATCGGTAGTTACAGCCGTAGAACCGGGCCAGGCCAGTCCGTTCTGGATGAGTGTATGTGTTCCGATACCGTTGTTGATGTCAAATACTTTTATGCCGTGTTTCCTGGCAAAGATCCTGATGATCTGCTGGTTGACGGCATATTTCTGATCGCTTCCGGTCGGATTGGTGTCCAGGGTGAAAAAAGTCTTCTTTACATCATCAATGTCAAGTTCGTTTTCTTCGATGTTTTTGATGACATTGGGACCCCCGAAATCACGGGCCACACGGGCATCAATTTCAATGTCAACAATATCGCCGGGTATTACCTTTTCTTTACCGGAGTGTGACGCGATAATTTTTTCTATGATGTTCATAAAATTTTAATTTTTAGTGCTTCAAAATTACGGGAAAATTGTTTGCAAAGTGTATTAACCCGCTGAGCGGGCTTGTACTCAGCGGGTTGAAGACAGGTATCATTAGATTTTTTCGATTTGCCAACTTCGGGACAAATTAGCGGTTCTTCATTATTTTTTCTGGTTAAGGGAATCTGCTTGCTGTTGTGCTTTGATGTAGGCTTGTTCTTCTTCGGGTGACAACCATCCGCCACCTAACGCTTTGTACAGGGCAACGAAAGCGTTAAACAATTGTCTTTTTACTTCGGAATAGTTCAGTTGTGCATCAAAGCTCTGACGTTGCGATTCCAATACTTCCAGGTAACTGGTTTGTCCCTTGTCATAACGTTCATTGGATAAGTATTCGGCATTCATGGCAGCAATGGAACGCTGCTCCTGTGCAATGATCTCTCGATGTAAAGTCTGAATGCTTATCAGTGCATCTTCCACCTCTTTGAATGCGCGAAGGGTGGTGTTTTCATATTGTCTCAAAGCGGCTACCGTATTGGCACGTTCGATTTCCACCCGCCGTTTGTTTTTACCAAACTGAAACAAAGGGCCAAGGATCACTCCGCCGGCTGACCAGCCCAACCCAGCGGCTGTAAGAGAAGTTAAGCTTGTTGTGGCGACACCCAGTAAACCGGTCAGGCTCAAAGAGGGCCAGCGCATAGCCTGGGCAGCACCGATTTTGGCATTCTGGGCGGCATAAGCGGCTTCTGCCTGCATCACATCGGGCCTCCTTAACAGTAATTGGGAAGGCAACCCGGTGGGGATGTCCATGGGTTCTATCTGTTCAAATAATTCCCTGCCGATAGGCACGCTGGCAGGATAAGTTCCAAAAAGAATGCTCATCGTACTTTGGTTCAAGGCAATTTGCCTTTCATAATATGGGATAGCTGCTGCCGAGATTGCCCGCTGAACCTGCGACTGGTTCAGGTCAATTTCAGCGACAACACCGTAATGAAACCGTGCTTCAATAATACCCAATGAGCTGTCACGGGCCGCAAGTGTCTTTTTCGAGACATTCAGTTTTTTCATGTTATCCAGCAAATTGAAATAGGTGCTGGCTACTGCTGAAATGAGACTGATCTGAACGGTTCTTAATCCGTATTCCGAGGCCAGCAGGTCGGCTCTGGCCGATTCATTGAGCCGCCTGTATTTCCCCCAAAACCCTATTTCCCAGTACATTTCAGGATATGCATAAAAGTTGTTGGTGACTGAATTGAATTGTGCCACACCTATGGAGTTTCCGCTGCCTGCACCTACATTGAAGCTGAACGAGGGCCATTGGTCGGCTTTGGTGAAACCCAGGGTGGCACGGGCAGCGTCAACCCGTGCTGCTGCAACCATTACGTCTTTGTTGTTCTCCAACGCCTTTTTGATCAAGGTGTCCAGCACAGGGTCGTTAAACAATTCCCACCATCGTAAATTTACAACGGTATCGGTTGTCACGGAATCAAACCGGAATGAAGCAGGCCCGGTATATTCAGGCTTTTCAAAATCAGGCCCGAGTTTACAACCTGAGAGGTAAACGATGATTCCGAGAGTAAGTATAACTATTATCTTTTGCATATCTGCATATGATTAATTACTAATTGACCTAAATAAATCCCAATTTCTAATGTCTAAATGGTTTAACGTTGTTTTGAACGGTTTGGATTTTGTCATTAGAAATTATTTAGAGCAATTTGACATTAGTGCAATTAGATCAATTAAATCAATTCTTTTCAACTTCAACCGCTTTCAACTTCTCCCTCTTCTTTTCATATCCTGCAAGCTTTCCAATTAAAACAAACAGCATAGGGTAGAGAAAGACACCGAGTAAGGTTGCCACCGTCATTCCTCCAAGCAGGGCTACTCCCATTACTTTTCTGGCTTCGGCTCCCGCTCCTGAAGCAACAACAAGCGGGAATACGCCAAAAATAAATGAAAAAGCAGTCATCAAAATGGGTCGGAACCTGGATTTGGCAGCAACAATGGCAGCATCGAATAAACTCAATCCTTTTTTGAATTCATCATTGGCATACTCAACAATCAGGATGGCATTTTTTGCCGCCATCCCAATGAGCATGACAAACGAAACCTGGGCAAAAATATTATTTTCAAAAGTAGGGCTTAACAGCCTCCCGACCCAAAGGGCAAATAAAGCGCCAAAAATAGCAAAGGGTGTCCCCAGCAAAATACTGAAGGGCAAAGACCAACTTTCATATTGTGCCGCCAGGATCAGAAAAACAAAGATTAAAGAGAAGGTAAGGATCATCATCAGTGACCCCGAAGCTTTCTCCTCCTGGAAGGACATGGCATTCCAGGCATAACCCATATCCTGTGGAAGTACCTCTTGCGCCACTTCTTTCAATGCATTTCTGGCCTGATCCGATGTGTAACCCTCTGCAGGCCCGCCTGTCACTTCAACAGAGCGGTACAGATTAAAACGGGTCGTGTAATCAGGTCCTGAAACAGGTTTGACAGTGGCTACCGTTGCCAGGGGGACCATTTTTCCAGTGTTGTTTTTAATAAAGAAATTATTGATCTGGTTTTTATCAACTCTGTATTCAGGTTCTGCCTGTATGTATGTTTTATATAGCCTTCCGAACCGTGTGAAGTCATTTACATACGCACCGCCCATAAATGCGCCGACAGTGGTGTACAGGTCATTCAGTTTGATCCCGAGTTTTAGCGCCTTTTCCCTGTCAATGTCCATATAGCGTTGCGGAACATTGGCCTGGAAAGTAGTAAAAGCTTTGCCTATTTCAGGACGCTCATTGGCCGCTTTGATAAATTTCATCGCATTGGAAGCCAGGTATTCCGGAGTGTTTCCACCCTTATCTTGTAACATGATACTAAATCCGGATCCGCTACCTAACCCCGGAATGGCCGGTGGCCCGAAAGCAAAAGCCTGTGCCCCCTTAATTTTGATGTTTAGTTTTTTGTTTACCTGGGCGATAAGCTCTTCTGCTGTAAATTTTCTTTCCGACCAATTTTTTAAGGAGATAAACAAAAACCCGGTATTAGAGGTCATGGCCCCTGATAAAATACTGTAACCGGTAGCTGTTGTCACGTACTCTATCTCATCAAACCCCAAAAGAATATCTTCAATCTTTTTTGTAATCTCATCTGATCGCTGAATAGAGGCGGCATCGGGTAATTGTACATTAACGAAGAAATAACCCATATCTTCATCGGGCATAAATCCGCTGGGAACCAATGTGCCGAAAATACCTGCGGCAATGGTCATGATGACAATAAAAACCACGCTCCGCTTTAATTTTCTTGCAACAATATTTGTAAAACTCATATAAGAGTCGGTACTTTTATCCATTCCTCCGTTAAATTTTTTAAAGAACCAGCCAAGCGGGCCTTTGTAAGGTTTAGGTTCTTTTAACAAAAGAGAACAAAGTGCCGGACTTAATGTAAGTGCATTGACCGATGAAACAATGACCGAGACAACTATGGTAATGGCAAACTGCTGATAAAGGATTCCGGTGATCCCTGCCATTCCGGCAACTGGAATGAATACCGCGATTAATACCAGCGTAGTGGCAATTACCGGTGCTGTTACTTTCCGCATGGCTTCCAGAGTTGCTTCCTTGGCATTCATGCCTTTGGAGATGTTTACCTGGACAGCTTCCACCACCACAATGGCGTCATCCACAACAATCCCGATGGCAAGAACAAGTCCCAGTAAAGACAATACGTTGATTGTAAAACCCAGGGACGGGAAGAAAATGAAAGCCCCGATAAGTGAAACGGGAATAGCCAGTGTTGGAATCAATGTTGCCCGCCAGTCCTGTATGAAAATAAAAACAACGAGAATAACAAGGATAAGTGCAATGATAAGTGTGACTACAATATCCCTGATGCCGGCATCAATTGCCTTTGTGGTATCCATGGAAACATCATATTTGATGCTTTCAGGAAAACTTTTTGACAAATGATCCATTTCATCCCTGATGCTTTGAGCCAGTTCAACGGCATTCGAACCGGGAGCCTGGTAAAGAGCAATGATAGCAGCGGTTTTTCCGTTCAGTCTCGGAATCATATTGTAAGTTTCAACACCCAGGTTGATGGTAGCCACATCTTTCAATTTTATCTGTGAACCGTCAGGTTGTGTCCTGACTATAATTTCACCGAATGCTTCTGGCGAATTAAACCGCTCAGGAAGCCGGACAGTGTATGTAAATTCCGTGCCGGGAGGCGCCGGTTCCGCACCGAATTTCCCTCCGGGGACGATCACATTCTGCTCGTTGATGGCGTTAATGATTTCAGGGACCGTCAATCCCATTTGTGCCAGACGGTCGGGTTTTACCCATATCCGCATGGAATAGTCGGAAGCACCAAGCACATCTACCCTGCCAATACCTTTAATTCTGGAAAGCTGGTCTTTAATATTGATGAGTGCATAATTCCCCAAAAAATCCTTATCGTAGCGACCGTCAGAAGTCAATGTAACCAACATCAATATATTGGGTAACGATTTTTCAGTGGTAACACCAAACTTCGTGACCGAGGCGGGTAACTTTGCAGAAGCTGCTGACACCCGGTTTTGGGTAAGAACCGTATTCATATCGGGATCAGTACCTACCGCAAAAGAAACCTGCAGATTCATCGTGCCATCGTTGGCATTGGTGGACTTCATATAGATCATATTATCCACGCCATTAACTTTCTGTTCCAGCGGGGTGGCCACTGATTCTTCGACATTAATCGCGTTAGCACCTGTATAGGTAGCCCTCACCTGAACAATTGGCGGAGTAAGATTTGGGTATTGTTCAATGGGCAACCCAATTAACGAAACCACACCCACAATTACGATCACGATGGCAATCACCATGGCCACAATAGGCCGGTGGACGAAAAAATTTCCTTTGTCTTCAGCCATAAACTTTAGTCTTGTTGGTTTGATTTACTTTTAAAAACCGTTAACTCAGGGATCACTTTTAATCCCGAATTTACTTTCTGGAGGGCATCAATAACAACTTTATCATCCGGCTTTAGGCCTTTCTTAATTAACCAGAGATCTCCGATGCGTTCACCGGTGACGATTTGTCTGTTCTCCACAATGCTATCATCGGTAACAACATAAACCGAGTGTTGGCCCTGCAGTTCCATGACACACCGTTGCGGAATAAGCAATGCCCCCTTTACCTCTTTCATTTTTACTACAACTTTGGCATACTGTCCCGGTTTTAACAACCGTTCAGGATTTGGGAAAGTAGTTTGCACCAGCAAAGATCCGGTTTGGGGATCCACCTCACGGTTGATGAAATTTATGTAACCTTCGTATTTAAAAGTTGAACCATCCGCAAGTATCAGTCTCAGATTTTGTTCCCTGACAGTTGAAGCATTTTGGGTTGATTGATCAGACTCTTTATATGCTCTGGCCAGGCGAATGTAATCTGCTTCAGGAAGAAAAAACTCGACGCGTACCGTATCAATTATAGATACCGTATTTAAAATCACGGGGTTGGGACTCTTGCCCACGAACTCGCCCACCCGTGCCTTCGTTTTTCCAATAATGCCATTGATGGGTGATTTTATCCAGCAATAGCTCAGATTGATTTTCGCAAATTGCAGGTTTGACGCCATGGCATTCACGTAAGACACAGCCGCATCGTATTCAGCCTGGGCAGCATCCAGGTCACTTTGGCTTACTGCATTGATCTTAGCAAGAGGTTTGATCCGGCTCAGGTCGCTTTCTGCTTTTGCAAGCGATGTTTTCGCTTCAGCAAGAAGGCTCTCCTGGGTTGCTACTTTCGATTGGTATTCCTGGGAGTCAATGTTGTAAAGCAATTGCCCTTTCTTTACCTTTAAACCTTCTTTAAAATGAATACCCTCCAGAAAACCAGTCACCCTGGCCCGTATGGGTATATCGGAATAACCATACACCTGACCGACAAATTCCTTATAAATCGGCACATCTTTCTGCAAAACTTTTACCACTGGTATTTCAGGCGGGGGAGGGGCCTGTTGTTTTTTTTCGGAACATGAGGCACTTAAAAAAATAACCAGTATTATAGAACTGGTCTTTAAGAAAAAAGGTCGGAGATTCATCATTGAAAAACTATTGTTTGTTTAGGAAAATATTTTTGGTTTACAAAGATGCAAAAAAAATGGAATTTCGCCGACTTTATTTTATAAATGGTTAAAGGAATAGCTGTCTGTGAAAAAAGTATATCAAAAATATTATTTTTGCAGCCGCCTTAAAAATAATTAAACACCTTTAATATTATTTACAATGAAAAGACTTTTATTGTCTATTATTACCCTTCTTATCGCAACATATACATTTTCACAGAATGACTCATTGATTTTAAACAACGGGAATACGATTGTCGGTGAACTCAAAAACATGGACCGGGCTATCGCAACCATAGAAACGCCTTATAGCGACAAGGATTTTAAAATTGAATGGGAAGGCATAAAGAAAATCTACACAGTTCAGTCTTATCTGATCAATACCTCGGATGGCGGCAGATACAATGGCCGAATAGAATCATCAGGGGAAAAGAATGTGAAAATATTCCTGGAAGATGGCGGAACAATAGAAATCCCTTTCATGGATATCATTTATCTGAAATCGGTGGACAAGGGATTTTTTGACAGAATTGATGCTTTTATAGATATCGGGTTTAATCTGACCAAAGCGAATAATGTGATGACGTTTTCCACCCGGAGCGGTATTGATTACATGGCACCAAGGTGGTTGCTTGGCCTTACTTTCAATACCAATTTCACCAAACAGGATGAAGGGCCGAATTCAAACAGAACAGACGGTGGCCTTTCATACAAATACTTTTTGCCCAAAAGTTTTTATATTCCGGTTTCAATTAATTATTTAAAAAGTTCGGAGTTGAGCCTTCAGGCACGCTGGACCGTTTTGGCCGGCGCCGGTTATTATTTCTTTCGGACCAACCGTCTTTACTGGGGTGCTGATATCGGAGGGGCATTCAATGCGGAGAACTATATGCCCGACAGTATTCCGGATAACAACAGTTTTGAGGGCTATTTGGGGACTGACCTTAATTTATTTGACATCGGCGACTTTAGCTTATCCACTAACGTAAAAGTTTATCCCAGTTTTACCGATTCCGGAAGATGGCGTTTTGACTTCAACCTTGATACAAAATATGACCTGCCTCTTGAATTTTATATAAAGTTAGGATGGTCTTTGAACTATGATAACAGACCAATCCCCGGAGGTTCTGATATGGATTATGTATTTTATACGGGGTTTGGCTGGGAATGGCCCTGATCCGATTCCCGTGAAATAGCGGTGTTAAGTTTAGGTGTTTTAAGCCGGTTTACGGGAAACCACCCCTGTCCCGGAACAGAATTGACCTGATTAGCCTAATGTCTATAACTGTGCTGATCAGGTTCTAATTACCTGATGACCAAACCTTCTGAACAGGATTACTCCAGTTAGAAATATGGATTATGGAATAAACTTGCGATAATGATCAAATCGTTCAAATATTTCAAAAACATACTTGATGTTGTTTGTAATCTTATCCAGGAAAACAATGAATTGCTCAGGGAAATGGGGTGGACTGTTTTAAGGTTCCGGGAAAGTTTCATCAAAAAGGACATTCAAAAATGTGTTAAAATAATTGAGGAAAATATGCCATAAAAAACATTTGATTGATCTGATGTTTTGTTTTCATTGCCGATGTATTGTGAACTTGAATTTTATAATTTCGCCAATAAATAAACACGATGTGATTGAATTAATCTATTATTTTAAATACTTGCTTTTCAATATTTTATAAATAAGATTAAAATAAAACAGAGATGTCAAAGAACTTATATATTGCTGCATCTGAAGCAGAGGCCGGAAAATCCCTCATCGTATTAGGTATGATGGACTTCTTATCGAGGCACCTCACTAAAATCGGATTCTTCAGGCCAATTGTCAGGTCGGGAATAGAAATGGATAACCATATCCGTTTAATTTATGAACGCTATAAGCTGAAGTTTGAGTACAAGGAATTATATGGACTGACTGCAAAAGAAATGAACCGGTATATCAGGGAAGGCGACGATGACAGTGTTCAAACCATCATTCTGAATAAATATAAAAACCTTGAACAAAAATGTGATTTTATATTAATCGAGGGCAGTGATTTCAGAACTCACCTTAGTAGTTATGAATTCGATTTCAATGTACGGGTGGCCAAGAACCTTGGAAGCCCTATCATATCGGTTATCAGCGGGCAAAATAAGAATGCCGGTGAAATCGTGGATGCTGTAAAAGTGATGCATGAAGTCTTGTCACAGGCCAATTGCGTTCAGATCAGCACTTTAGTGAACCGGGCGAATTCAAAAGATGTGAAAGCGATTAAAGGTTTGTTGGAAAAAAACATATCGGAAAAAGAAATGATTTTTGTCATTCCCGAGCAACCCATGTTACAAAAAATAACCGTCCGCCAGATATGGGATGCACTGAAAGCCAAACAACTCTATGGCAGTTTGGAACATCTGAACTATGTTGTGAACGATGTAAAGATTGCCGCAATGGGCCTTGAAAATATGCTTAAATATATAAGTTCCGGAACCCTGATCATAACCCCTGCCGACAGAATAGATGTGGTTGCCGGTTTATCGCTGACTTTGGTTACCGGAAATTATCCTAAAATATCAGCGATTCTTCTAACCGGAAGCTGTTCACCCGGTGAACAGTTTATGCAACTTTTAAATGGTTTGAAAAACCTGCCAATTACTGTTATGAAAGTAAATGATGATACTTACACAACAGCAATGAAAGTGAACCGGATAAAAGCAGTTTTAAAACCGGAAAACGAACAGAGGATAGCCACGGCACTTGGACTTTTTGAAGAACACGTCAACAGCAGGATGCTTACGGAAAAAGTAGCCATCAACCGTTCGGAAGCCATAACCCCGTTGATGTTTGAATATGAATTATTTGAACGCGCCAGAGCTAACCGCAAACGTATTGTATTAGCAGAAGGGACTGATGATCGTATTTTGAAAGCTTCGGATATTTTGATGAGGAGAAATGTGGTTGATATTACTTTACTGGGAAATGAGGAAGAAATCACCAAAAAAGCCGAAGCTTTACGGATCAATCTGAAAAAAGTACATATCATTGATCCTTATGATAACGATTTAATACGCGAATATGCTTCTGAGTATTATCGCCTTCGCAAACATAAAGGCATTACCAAAGAAACGGCTGCAGACCTTATGTATGATGTAAGTTACCTGGGTACCATGATGGTTTATAAAGGCCATGCTGACGGAATGGTTTCAGGGGCAACGCACACAACGCAGCATACCATTCGTCCGGCATTTGAATTCATTAAAACAAAACCCGGGGTATCTATTGTTTCCAGTTCCTTCCTGATGTGTATGCCCGACAGGGTGTTGGTGTATGCCGATTGTGCCGTTAATCCAAACCCTGATTCGGAACAACTGGCCGACATTGCCATCAGTTCTGCTGAAACAGCTATAAAATTTGGAATTGAACCGCGAATCGCCATGTTATCCTATTCAACCGGTAAATCGGGCAAAGGAACAGACGTTGAAAAGGTAAGGGAAGCCACAGCCATCGTGCAACGGAAAAGGCCTGATTTGAAAACCGAAGGCCCAATCCAGTACGATGCAGCTATTGACCCCACCGTAGCCAAACTGAAAATGCCTGGCAGCGAAGTGGCTGGAAAGGCAACCGTATTTATTTTCCCGGACCTGAACACAGGAAACAATACTTATAAAGCGGTACAACGATCATCGAATGCCATAGCCATCGGCCCTGTTTTACAGGGATTGAATAAACCGGTAAATGACCTGAGCCGGGGATGCCTGGTAAAGGACATCGTGAATACGGTAGTAATCACGGCTATCCAGGCACAGGATAAATGAAAAACAGTATCAAATACCAGATAAAAATATTTTTCTTCGTAAAAAAGCCTTTGTTTAATGAGGTTTTGACTTTAGCTTGATTTTTTTCCAGCAACTTTCTGGCCTTTTGTTCGTAGAAGCCTTCAACTAATTAGAAAGTTGTGAGGTGGAAAAAGTGAGGATTTTATTAGCAGGGTTTTTATTAACCGTTACGTCTTTTCTGGGAGCCCAGGAAGTAGTGGCAACCGGAGGTGACTATTTTGAAAATGCAAATGGCTCAATTTCTTTTACGCTCTGTGAAGTGGTGATTGAAACCATTGAAAATGAGAATAATTGTCTTACCCAGGGATTTCAACAAAGCTCGTTAAATGTTTATACTTCCATAAAAGAACTCCCCGGTGCCAATGAAATGAAAATTTCTGTTTATCCAAATCCAACCTATGATTTTATTAAACTAAAAACTAATAATTTTGACGGGCTGAAGTATCAGCTTTGTAATTTTAACGGGGAAATAATGCATGAAAGTAAAATTAAAAATAAGGAAACGGAAATTTCTTTTGTTGATTATGCCCGCGCCATCTATTTGCTGAGAGTGATTAGAAATAATAATGAATTACAGGTATTTAAGATTCTAAAACAGTAAAAAAACAGGGATTATGAGAAGGATAATATCAGAGATAATTGCAATATCGGTAGTTGTTGTGGCTTTAATTTTTCCATCTTCAACTATTGTCGGACAGATACCTGCATCTTTTAAGTACCAGGCTGTTGTCAGGGATGTGTATGGTGAAATATTACCTGGACAAAACGTTGGCGTTAAGATAAGACTTTTACAGAACAGCCCGGATGGGAATTCGGTCTATGAAGAAACCTATTCGGCCACAACCAATAACTTTGGTATTTTAAATCTTGATATTGGAAGTGCTGATACCGCCTACTTTGCCTCCATTGATTGGGGTGTAGGGCCTTACTTCATTGAAATATCAATGGATGTTAATGGAGGGACAAACTATGAACTATACGGGACCAGCCAATTGATGAGTGTCCCTTATGCCTTGTATGCCTTGCATGCCAAAACGGCTGAACATAGTGTGGATACATTGTATGTTACCGATACAACAAACCAATCCTCCGGGGGAACATTTATAGCGAATGTTGTTGAAGATTATGGTGCTGTAGGGGATGGAGTTACGAGTGATGTTGTTGCATTCAGCACTGCGTTTGCTGAAAATAATGACGTATTTGTACCCGCTTCCGATAATAATTATTTAATTACAAGTTTAACCATACCTTCAGGCAAACGCTTATGGTTTGAGCGCGGGGCAAAGCTGGACATAACCGGAACCTTCACCGGTGACAATACGGAAATAATAGCAGGCAATTATCAAATCTTCACAAGCACTTCAACCCTGGCCGGTACATGGCGGGGGGGAATTGCTTATGATGAATGGCTTTCACCTCCCGGACAAATCCCCGGCATGACCGCCATGGTTACCCCCGCTGACACAACCCGCTGGGGGGAGCATATTACTATCTCTGATTCAGTTTATGATGTATCATGGAACGGAAGCCTGGATGCTGCCACAAAGAATGCTATTTATGATAAAATAGAGAATTTACAGATGACAAGTAATGGATCAGGATCATCTTTTATTGCTAATGTTGTGGAAGATTACGGCGCAAAAGGTGATGGTACAACAGACGATGCCACCGCCTTTTCAAATGCATTTAATGACAACAATGATGTGTTTGTTCCGGCCTCGGCAAACAATTATCTGATTTCAAGCCTGACCATCCCGCCAGGCAAACGCTTATGGTTTGAGCGTGGGGCTGAGTTGGATGTAACCGGAACAATTACCGGTGACAATACGGAAATAATAGCAGGCAATTATCAAATCTTAACAGGCACTTCAACCCTGGCCGGTACCTGGAAAAGCGGGATTGCCTATGACGGATGGCTTTCACCCGGCGGTCAGATCCCCGGAATGATTGCCATGGTCACCCCGGCTGACACAACCAGGTGGGGAGTGCAGGTAACTGTATCCGATTCGGCATATAGTGATACCTGGGATGGCAACTTGGAGGCAGCCACCAAAAATGTACTCTACAACAAATTTGAAAACATATTAAGCAGCATAAATTCTTCATTCATAGCCAATGTTGTGGAAGATTACGGCGCAACAGGTGACGGCACAACAGACGATGCAACAGCCTTTTCAAATGCATTTAATGACAACAATGATGTGTTTGTTCCGGCCTCGGCAAACAATTATCTGATTTCAAGCCTGACCATCCCGCCAGGCAAACGCTTATGGTTTGAGCGTGGGGCTAAGTTGGATGTAACCGGGACAATTACCGGTGACAGTACAGAAATACTTGCAGGAAACTATCAGATATTCACCGGCAGTTCTACCCTGGCCGGCACATGGAGAAGCGGGATTGCTTATAACGGATGGATTTCACCCGGCGGTCAGATCCCCGGAATGATTGCCATGGTTACCCCTGCAGATACAACCAGATGGGGACAATATGTCACAGTTTCCGACTCGGCCTATAATAACACATGGAACGGGAGCATGGATGCACCAACTAAAAATGCTGTTTATGATAAAATTGAAAATTTAGCATTTTCAGGCACGTCTGACAGTGGTTCATCTTTTATAGCTAACGTGGTTGATGATTATGGGGCGATAGGCGATGGAACAACGGACAATACACAGGTATTCATTAATGCTTTAAATGAAAATAATGGTTTATTTATTCCCCAGTCTGATAGTACTTATGTAATTTCAAACCTTATTATTCCATCAGGCAAACGCTTATGGTTTGAACGCGGTGCAAAGTTGGATGTAACCGGGACAATCACTGGTGACACTACCGAAATTGTTGCAGGGAACTATCAGATATTCACCGGCAGTTCTACCCTGGCCGGCACATGGAGAAGCGGGATTGCTTATGACGGATGGATTTCACCCGGCGGTCAGATCCCCGGAATGATTGCCATGGTCACGCCTGCTGATACAACACGGTGGGGAGAACATGTCACGGTTTCGGACTCGGCTTATGATACGACCTGGAATGATAATATGGCTGTCCCAACAAAAAATGCAATTTACGATAAAATACAGAGTATAACATCTTTAAATACTTCTAACGGAGGTTCGTCATTTATTGCAAACGTGGTTGATGATTATGGGGCTGTAGGCGATGGAACAACGGACAATACACCGGCGTTCGCTAATGCTTTAAATGAAAATAATGATGTATTTATTCCCCAGGCCGATAGTGCTTACTTAATTTCAAACCTGATTATTCCACCGGGAAAACGTCTATGGTTTGAAAGAGGGGCAATGCTTGACATAACAGGAACTCTTACAGGTGACACAACCGAGATCATCGCAGGTGATTACCAGATATTCAGCAGTAATTCCACTTTGGCAGGAAGCTGGAAAGGGGGAATAGCCTATAATAGTTGGTTGGGGACTAATGAACAAATTCCGGGAATGTATGCCATGGTTACTCCTTCTGATACAGCAAGATGGGGCAAAGATACTTTTGGAGGTGGCTCGTTTATTGCCAATGTAATAGATTATGGTGCTGTTTCGGATGGAATAACGGACAATACCCTGGTATTTAATAATGCCTTACAGGATAATAATGATATTTTTATCCCGCATGGGGATTCAAGCTATTTGATTTCCTCGTTGACAATACCACCGGGAAAACGTCTTTGGTTTGAAACAAATGCAAAACTTGATGTTACCGGTACCTTAACAGGTGACAGCACAGAAATCATGGCCGGTGACCAACAACTTTTCACTGCAACGTCAACATTAAATGGAACCTGGAAAAGTGGAATCTCTTATAATAGCTGGTCAGGGAAAAATGCACAAATACCAGGGATGACTGCCATGGTTAGCCCCGCAGATACAACGCGATGGGCAATAGATACTTATGGGAGCGGATCATTTATTGCGAACGTTATTGACTATGGGGCAGTTGGAGATGGAACAACTGAAGATTCTGCCGCTTTTGCCCAGGCATTAGCTACAAATAATGATGTTTTTATTCCGAACACAGGGCATACTTATAAAATCTCAAAACTGACAATTCCAAGAGGAAAGAGGATATGGTTTGAAACGGGGGCTGTATTGGATGTGAAGAAGGAATTGGATATTAAAGGTGAAATTAATGCCGGAATCCAGCAAATTTTCACTATTTCATCAGCAGGTAAAATAAATGCTGACAGTGCGATTTATAAAGAATCATATCCAGAGTGGTTTGGTGCTAACGGAAATGGATACAAATCTTATGCAACAAATAACCGTAAAGCCTTTCAGGCAGTTGTGGATGTATTTCCAAAAAACGTAAAAGTTAACGGAAACAAATATATCATTGATAGTACAATACAATTACCTCCTGATATTAACATGGAATTTGCAGGGTTTGTTAAGGATATGGTTTCTGTAAATAATAACCATTATGGAGTATTAGAAACAGTAAGAGGAAGTAATTATCCTGTTCTTAAAATTACAAAAGGGGGCTTTAACCTTAGAAATATTTCAATTTATATCCCTTATTCATCAACAAATCCACATACGGCATTTGTCATTGATGCTGAATTTGATGAGCCTGGCATTAATCCTATTTATCACAGATTACCAAGTATCATTGATGGACTGTCAATTAATACAAACTTGCAGTTTACACCATCGGATGGGCCCGGCAAAAGATATAATGGGTTGAAGTTAGATGTAAGAGAAGAAAGCGAAACAGGTTATCCAAGCGCAGATTATTTCAGTCATTTTAATAATATTACAATGATGGGGGCTGATACTGCCATATATCTTTCCGGCGACAGCAAAGATTTGGGACACGTAAATAGTGAATATTTTAATGGTTTTATTGCTGATAAATGTTTACATGCTATTGTAATTGATGAAATGAGCAGGGGGAATGTTTTCGATAATGTTGATATTCAAGTTGACTACCGTTCTCCAAACCAACCCTGGCAAAACACAACATTCATAGATATTAAAAGTTATAATAATATATTTAGTAATGTTCGTTTTGATGACATTCAATCCGGGATGGATAGTGCAATTATTTTCAGGCAAATGGGGCCCATACCCGGAGGAACCGGAGATGTATATTGTCACAGTAACAGGATAATATGTACTAATGATATGCAGGACAATGTTACTTATCAGGAATTAGGAAATATCACTTTTTCCAATGAAAGAAGAATGTCTAATCGAGTTGGTTATACGACACAATGGAAATATATTAGTGTTGCTGGATTTCGATGTTATACTCCTATCTCGAACACTATTGATGGTAATTATCTTGGCTTAAAAATAGATAGTAAAACAATGCTTAATGATATTACAACAATTAAAGCAAATACGAGTAATCCTATTTTAAAAGTAAGACAAAAAACCGGGGCTTATACATCAAAAAGACCTGTAATTGAGCTAACTGCCGAAGCTACTACAGGAAGTATGTCAGGTTCTTTTGGCCCTGGTATCAAAGCAAAAATTAAAGATGACGGAGTAGATAGCGACCAGACAATCGGAGGATTGTATTTTGAAAGGGATGGCGCTGACAATGAAGGTAAGTTTGAAATATATAATGGAACCAATGGCGGGGAGTTGAGATATTCTATTGATAAAAACGGAGTTCATACATTAACTGATGTTTTACGCCTTACCCCTCGTACCGGCCCCCCATCATCACCTACATTAGGCATGCTTTACGTCAACTCAAACGACAAACACATCTACTTTTATAACGGAACATCCTGGGGAAGATTAGATTAGAAAGCCAGATAAAAAGGCTATTACTTTCCGATACAGAATCTGGAAAATATATTTTCAAGTATATCTTCTGTGGTGATTTCACCGGTGATAGTTCCCAGATAATGCAAGGCCTGGCGGCTGTCTATGGAGATCAGATCGGATGTCAGGTTGTCCTGAATGCCTTTCCTGACTTCTTTAAGAGAATCAAGAGTATTTTTTAATGCTTCATAATGTCTTGAATTACTAACAATAATATCACCAGATATAGATTTCTCTTTCACTCTATTTACAATCGTTTCCGCCAGCAAATGAATGTTCTCTTTTCGTTTGGCCGAAACAAACACCGTATCCAACTCCAGCATTTCTTTTAAATGCGGGGGCACCTCTGAAAGTTTATCAATCTTGTTGGCAACAAGGATAAAATATTTATTCTCATCTTTAATGTAATGTTTGAATTCTTTTAATATTTCTGTCACTTCTTCTTTATCTAAATTACTGATATCACATACATAAAGGATAATGGTAGCAGCATCAATTTTCTCATAAGTCCGTTCAATTCCAAGATTTTCAATCTTATCTTCTGATGTTCTTAACCCGGCTGTATCAATAAAACGAAATGTATATCCTTCCAATATTATTGTATCTTCAATCGTATCACGTGTTGTACCGGGAATTTCCGAAACAATCGCCCTTTCTTCGTTGAGTATAGCATTTAGTAATGTTGATTTTCCTGTATTGGGTTTGCCGATAATGGCAACGGGTATCCCTTTTTTCAGTACGTTACCCACCTGAAATGACTTGATTAGTTTTGTAATCTCGTTTTCAATTACGTTAATCAGTTGAAGAAACTGATCACGATCGGCAAAAACAACATCTTCTTCACTGAAATCCAGTTCCAGTTCAATGAGAGAAGAAAAATTTAACAAACGGCTTCTCAATTCATTAATTTTTCGGGAATAACCTCCCCGCATTTGGTTAATGGCAACCCTGTGGGCTGTTTCCGACTGGCTGGCTATCAGGTCAGCAACGGCTTCGGATTGAGAAAGGTCTAATTTGCCATTGAGAAATGCACGCATGGTAAACTCGCCGGGTTCGGCAAACCGTGCTCCCTTATCAATAAGAATTTCAATAAGTTTTTGCTGGATATATTCAGAACCATGACATGATATTTCAATCACATCTTCACCCGTATAGGAATGTGGTGCTTTGAAATAACTTAAAAGCACTTCATCAACAATTTGTTCGTTGTATTGAATGGTTCCTAAAAAAAGGTGATGGGTGATGATGTTTTCTTTATTTAAATCCGCTTTTTCCGGTTCAAACAAAGAAAGGCCTATATCCAGACTTTGTTTCCCGGACAGACGGATAACCGCAATTGCTCCCATTCCGGGCGGGGTGGCAACTGCACAAATAGTATCGCCATGTAAAGAATATAAAGGATAAGTACTCATAATCCGGCATTTTGTTATAATTCAACAAAATTACATTTTCATCCTTTATGAATTGTATAAAAGATATTACCTTTGGCGCTTGTTTTTTTTAACACAATAAACTTACATAATCGATGAGCGTTTTAGTAAATAAGGACTCAAACATAGTAGTCCAGGGGTTTACAGGCACTGAAGGGACCTTTCATGCCACCCAGATGATTGAATATGGTACAAATGTGGTTGGTGGTGTTACGCCCGGAAAAGGCGGTCAGGATCATCTGGGCAGACCTGTTTTTAATACGGTCAAAGAAGCTGTTGACAAAGCAGGAGCCAACGTTTCCGTTATTTTTGTTCCGCCTGCGTTTGCTGCGGACGCCATTATGGAAGCTGCCGATGCAGGTATTAAAGTTATCGTTTGCATTACCGAAGGTATTCCCACCGAAGATATGGTTCAGGTTAAAGGGTACCTGCAAGACCGAGATTCACGATTGGTTGGACCTAATTGCCCGGGTGTTATTACTCCGGATGAGGCAAAAGTTGGTATCATGCCCGGTTTTATCCATAAAAAGGGCAGGGTAGGCATTGTCTCCCGTTCCGGCACCCTGACTTACGAAGCCGTTGACCAGTTGACTAAAACAGGTCTCGGACAAACCACAGCCATAGGTATTGGCGGAGACCCCATAATTGGGACTACCACCAAAGATGCCGTCGAATTATTTATGAACGACCCGGAAACGGAAGGTATTGTTATGATTGGTGAAATCGGTGGAAATATGGAAGCCGATGCCGCTTATTGGATCAAAGAAAATGGCAATAAACCTGTCGTTGCCTTCATTGCAGGTGCTACTGCACCTCCGGGGCGGACAATGGGACATGCCGGTGCAATTATCGGGGGGAAATCCGACACGGCAGATGCGAAAAAAGCCATTTTGAAGGAATGTGGGATTTATGTCGTGGAATCACCGGCTGATATTGGTAAAAAAATGGCCGAAGTCCTTGCTTAAGAATTTCAACCCTAAATGATAAGCCCCCTTTAATTCGGGGCTTTTTTTATCTTTTCCCGATATGCCATCCTCCAAAAAGAGATTAATGTTTTATTATTGTTCTTTATTCTAAAACTATAACCTGTCAAAATTAATAACGATGCTCAAACATATTGTAATGGTGAATTTTAATGATCGTGAAAAAGTGAAAGAATTATCAGTGAAGTTTCAATCTAAATTGATGGGCCTTGTAAAGAAAATTCCCGAACTTAAGCAGATGGAAGTCGGCCTGAATATCAATACCAAACCATCAGCCTTTGATCTTGTATTGATGGCCAATTTCGATGATGAAACCGGATTGAATATTTACCGAAACCATCCTGATCATAAAAAAGTGCTCGGTTTTATGAAAGATAGTGTGGATAAAACGGCTGTAGTTGATTATTATTTTGAGTAGAGCCAGAACCTAAAAACATAATACCGGACCAGACATCAGCTTTCATTTACCTCATTTTCTGTCATCCCCAGGTCGGTTAACAACTGCTGTTGCAACTGTACTGGCTTTAACCCATAAATGATATCCCCTTGAGTACAATACGATATTTTTCCGTTTTCTTCTGAAACAACAATGGCAATGGCATCAGACATTTCTGTGATTCCAATGGCAGCCCGGTGGCGTAGCCCGAATGAAATGCGCACCTTTTTCTTGGTTACAGGCAATATACAAGCTGCAGCCCGAATCCTGTTGTTCGTTATAATCATGGCCCCGTCATGCAAAGGTGAGTTAATAAAGAATATATTTTCAATTAAGGAAGCAGAAATCTCGGCATCAACAATCTGGCCGGTAGCCACATATTGGGAAAGTTCATTTTGCCGGGTAATGACAATGAGTGCTCCCTCTTTTATCTCTGACATCTTCTGGCAGGCGGTGACTATTGCATCAACATTGAAACTGGATTTTACTTTTAAAAACTTCCTCAAAATTGAGGGTCGGATCCCATACTGTTTAAAAACATTGGCATTTCCCATGGCAAACAAAAACTGTCTGATCTCTGGTTGAAAAATAATAATAAGCGCAACCAATCCCACACTGATAAAGGCACCCAGGATACTGGACAACAATTCCATTTGCAGGGCAAGGACAATCCTCCAAATAAGAAAAAGCAATACCAGTCCCAGAAAAATGTTGATGGCGACAGTGCCTTTTATCAGTTTGTACAATGTAAAAAGCAGCACAGCCACAAGGAAGACATCAACAATGTCCAGTAATCGAATTTCTAAAAATAATGGAAGCAATGTTAAAAGTTTTCTCCAAAATTAATAATTCCCTGCAACCATCAATAATTCTTTGAAAAATGATCGTTATTCGGTAATCACAAATTTACGGCTTAACATTTTACCCTTATGTTCTGCCAGTATAGTATAAACACCTGAAGCAGAACCATTTAAATCAAACTCGATGATTCCGTGAAGGTTCTTATAAATTTTCCTTTTCCCGTTTTTCCGGGATTGAACTCAATAAATATAGTAAAAATGCAACACATATGAAAAATATTTCGTACAATCGAAAGTATAGGATGTATTTAAAGTTTAAAAATAACAATAAAAATGCTCCCGAATTTGTTAAATTTAAAATGTTAATAAGTTATCTTTATACATCAAATGGGAACATAAAAAATGGCTAATTCCTATTTTGATGCGCTGGTTATCTTTGCCAGATGGAAAATTCATTAATTAAACTATTAGTACCGGATTACATATTATCACATTTTGAGTATGAATACTGGGAAGAGGTAAGCGGGGTGA
>CAJVWU010000023.1 GCA_913009755.1 uncultured Bacteroidia bacterium | reverse complement strand
GGACGAATGCCTGGCTTGATGCTTTTAAAGCAATTTTAGTACGTTTTGAAACAAATGATTTGCACTGGAAAGGTTTAATATTACTTGCTTTTTCAATTATTTTATTACGGAGACTTTAAACAACTTCATTATCATTTTGTTAAGTAATTGGGTTTGACAACCATGGCTTAAAAGTCGAGGCTTAAAGAAAGGTAATAGACCGGTTTTCTGATTTTGTAATCTTCGACACCCCACGAAACGTCACCGCGGAGAAAATATCCCAGTAAATGAATACGGGCTCCAAAACCAAATCCTCCAACAACAGGTTCTTTCTGTACTTCTACCGAGATAAGCATAGGCCCGCTGCTAATATAACGGGTATATAATGAATTTGCTTTGGAATAAGGGCTGGGGCCGTTCCAGGCGGTTCCGATATCCCCAAAGGCGACCAGTTGGAAATTTCTTAGAAAACCGGAACTTAATGGTGTTTTGGAGAAATACTGGAAAACAGGGAACCGCAATTCAGAGTTAATCAGCATAAAACTGTTTCCGTTTCTGATGTTTTGATTGAACCCCCGCATAGGCGTTCCCAGTGTTTGATAAACATAGTTTTTGGAATAATCAATCGGTGTTACATTATTAAATTTGGGAAATAACCAGTTATCCACCCCGCCCATATAATAGATCAGGTTATCTTTCCCAAGCGAAGTGCTTCCTGCAACGCGGTTTGCCCAGATAAAGTTGCGGTGAATTTTCATATAATATCTGAAATCAAATCCCAAAACGATCAGATTTCTTTTCAGGTCATTGATCAGTTGATGATATTCGGCAAAAATTTTCCATCGTGTTCCCGAATACAGGTTGAGCCCCAAATCGCGTGTGTTGTCAAAAACCAGGGAAGCAATAAATCCCCCCCAGTTGTTGTAACGCGTTGGTGTTTCAAGTGAAATCTGGTCAGTGGCCAGGGTGACATACATATCGTTTCGGTAAAAAGCAGTTCCCCTGAGGCTGAGCGCTTCATTAAACGGCCATTTGAGAATGTAAAATAATTCATGGGTGTGTACTCTCACCAGTGAGTATCCGGTTGATCCTTCCAGCGTGTTCCTGTGAAAAACAATTTCTTTATCCAGCCTTTTTTTCAGGTCGGCATAACTAAAGAAGTATTCGTTGTTGATAAGACTAAAATTAAGGCGCACACCCCCAACCAGGCGATGGTCTTCCATCAGGTCGGTCAATCCGATCTGGGTCAGTACATTGAAACCGGCATTCAGGTAAATCGGTCCGCCTCCCGTAAAGTTTTGATAACTATAATTAAGATAATTGAAATCAATTTGAGTGGTCAAATCGTTCAGGAAATATTCAACCCGGTAATTCAGCCGTTTGGGAATAATAAAGTTGTTTTCTTCTCCGGGTTCACCGGTAGTCTGCACATAGACCGGGTAACCGGTTTTTCCTGTTCGGCGTTTCTTTTTCATGGAAGCCGGCAAGCCGATATATTCTTTTCCTTTACTGTCCTGATAAACAATTTCAAATCGTTTCATCTTTGTTTTCTTCAACGGTTTTTCAACTTGGGCCTGTCCTGACCGGACCGTGTCGTTTTTCACTTCAGCTTGTTTTTGTTTGGCCGTTTGTTTTTTGTATTCTTTTTTCAGGCCGGCCATAAAGCGGGTGTCGTTTAATTGAAGGTCAGGCAACTTATTAAAGTCGGGAATGGGGGAAGTATAAATTTTATAAATATTGTTGTCAAAATAAACAAAAGCGCTTTTGCCCGAACGATAATCAGCGTGGTAATCGGTCATGTTACGCGAGTAATTTGTTAGCGGTTTTGAATTGACAAAATACCGGTAATGGATGGTTGTATCCACCGAACTTACCGTGCTGTCAATAACGGCCATATAAGCATTTTGAATGCCATTGGCATCGCTCAGATAAGTTATGGTATTGAAAGCTGCGTATTCGGGACGGGTTTCATTTGCCAGCGGGGTATCGGTCAGACGCTTCAGCACGGGGTTGCGGTGGGCATAATCATAAACGAAAAGATTAAAATCAGAAGGTACTTCGTCAATAATTTCCGGTTCTTTGCCGAGGGTATCGTTTTCACGGTTTGAGCTAAAAACAATTTGTGTTGAATTGTTAATGAACCGTGGGTTGAGTTCTGTATAAATGTCATCGGTTATCCGTTGAAATGAACTGGCTGCAATGTTAAAAATAAAAACATCACTTTGCCCCTGTTTTACAGCCGATACCACGAGATACCTGCCGTTATCAGAATAAGCCATATCGGTTATTTTCTGTACTTCATAAATGATCTGTTTTGTAAAATGCCGGCTTTCCGTATCATAAAAATAGATCCAGGGCATCCCTTTACTTTCAATCATAATGGCCAAAATTTTCCCCGTGGGATGCCAGGCCAAAATCGGGTAACTGTAATCGGTTTTGGTGTTGATGGATACCCCCTTCTGGAATATTTTCCGTTTCTTCCCCTTTAAATAATCATAGAGATATACCTTATATTTACCTGCTTCATTCGTGGTATAAGCCAGATATTTCCCGTAAGGGCTTGGGTTGGGCTGGCCATAAACCCTGTCTTTCTTAAATTTGATATCAAGCAGGTCGTCGGGGTTGTTTTCATTGGAAATAAATTGTTCATATTCCTGCGTGTAAAAACTCCTCCATTCTTTTAACAATGTTTTAAAAGGGACGCCGATAACATAAAGGAAGCCTTTGTCAATGCTGTTGCTTACACCGGTCATGTGGATGATGTTGGTAACGGCAGCCCGTCCGTATTTCATGGCAATAAAGCGCCATAGCGAATGGCCCGCATATACGGCATCTTCGTCCGACAGGTTGTTAACTTTTTTATACCGGCCCGTCAGTATTCCGTCGCGTACCCGGTTGTCGAAGTCCACATTCCATTCATCACTCAGATAGGAAATGATACCGATGCGGTACCAACGGGGGATAGATGAAAAAGTAGAAGCCTTGACCTGCTTGCCCACTGTGCCGCCAAACATCATTTGGTTAAACATAACTTCGGCAATCCCCGCCCTGATCTGCTTTTCAAAATTTACATGGTTACCGTCAAAATAAAGAAAAACCTTTGACCCGATGATGTGTGTGATGCCGCCCGTGTTGTAACTGGTGTGGGTCATCAGGCCAATGTTACTTTGTTTCAGGTCGGTAAGGTTATTGAAAACAATAAACTGAATCCGCTTGTCCAGCCCGTTTTCTATTTTGTCTTCCATCAAAGGGATTTCTTTAACCGCATAGCGGGCTGCAAATTGTGCAAGTTCTTTTCCGTTCAGATAAAAATAGGTATCAAAATCGTTGAACTTGTAATAGGTCCAGAGAAAATCGTTGAACTGAACACGGTTTTTGCCAAAGGTCATGTTCGAACCATTGTAAAACTGACCGAAAACTACGTTTGTAATAATCACAAAAACCCATGTGATTATGGAATTTTTAACAGGGATAATATTTATTAGTTGTTTAGTAAAAATCAACGTTCTTATTTACATAAATATTTTTCAGCTAAATTATAACAAATTTTAAGCCGAATTATTTTTCACCAAGTTGTTAAAATAAACGTCTTTTGCGCGTTAAGGTTACTTTCTTTCTGGAAAACAACATGAAAAACGTATTTTTGGCTGCTAAAACAGAAAAACTATGATCACGATAAAACGGTTCCCTTTCAATGCCTTTCAGGTAAATACTTACGTTTTAAATGATGAAACGGGAGAATGTGTCATTATTGATGCAGGCATGCAGGAGACTTCCGAAGAGGATGAAATTGCGGGATACATTGAAGGAAACCGGCTGAAACCCGTTATGTTGCTGAACACGCATACGCACATTGACCACATACTGGGAAATGCTTTTCTGGCTGAAAAATATAATTTGCAACTGGCAGCCCACCGCGATGCGGAAAAACTGATGACCAATGCCGGGGCTTATGCCATGACATTTGGCATTTCGTTGCCGGAGGTAAAAAACATTGACCGGTTTTTGGAGGATGGCGAAAAAATTAAATTCGGAAGTTCAACACTGGAAACTTTGTTCACACCGGGCCATGCCGACGGGAGTGTCTGCTTTTATTCGGCGAAAGATAATTTTGTGATCACCGGCGATGTGCTTTTCAACCAAAGCATTGGCCGCACCGACCTGCCAACAGGCGATTATGACCTTTTACAAAAGAGCATCTGGGAACGGCTGTTTATCCTGCCCGATGAAACAGTGGTTTATTCCGGCCACGGCCCCGAAACAACCATCGGTTTTGAAAAGGTGAACAATCCGTTTGTGGCCATCGGGACGTAATTGATACTCATTAAAAAATGAAAAAGTTAATTGCGCTTACTCCCCTCTTATTCCTGTTAATGAACAGCACGTTTGCCCAGTTGCAAATCGACTGGCAGCAATGCTACGGCGATTCGGAATATGAGGAAGCGGTGGATATATTGCCTGCCTTTCGGGAAAACCAACCGGTACCGATGGAAACATCGGACGGTGATTTTGTTATCTTCGCCAACACCCATTCGTTTGACGGAGATGTGGTGGACAACCCCCCGAACAGCACAACCCGTTCTTCCATCTGGGCTTTCGGATTGACGGATATTACTGTGGGAATAACCGATGCTCATACGTTTTCCGGAGTGGTCATTTATCCCAATCCGGCACATTCGGAATTAACCATTCAACTGCCCGGGGAAATGCTCTCCGAAAATACGACGATCGAGTTATTCAACCTAAACGGAATGCTGATGATGAAAAGCAAGCCGGTGTCTGTTTTATCGTGCTTTGAAATTAATTATCTGAATAGCGGATTGTATCTTGTCAAAATACAAAATAACGACCATCTTATTTTAAAAAAGCTGATCATCAGGTAAAGCGAAAATGATCGCACAGCTGAAAATATCACTGTTCATCACACTGTTGCTCACAGCAACAATCCCCGTTACGGTACAATACAGCGGAGGCACGGGCACGGAAGAAGACCCTTATCAGATCGCCTCGCCGGATGATCTTCAATCGCTTTCACTCACTCCCGCCGATTCACAAACGATCAACTGCTATTCCACTGCCACGGTAACAGGTGAAGATAAAACAGGCGGATTGGTGGGAGAAAACAGCTACTTCGCGATAATCACCGATTGTTACGCTTCGGGAGAAGTCAACTCCGACGCCTGGTTTGCAGGAGGCCTGGCAGGCTTGAACAGAAGTACCGCCCACACCGTTAACTGTTTCTTCGACAAAGAAACCAGCGGAAAAGAAAAAGGCATCGGGATGGACCACAACGGACAAAACCAGGAGGTTACAGGTCTGGAAACTATTGATTTCGATGATCAAATCATTTTTGAAGAAGCCGGCTGGCAATTCGGAAATACCACCGATGCGCCCTGGAAAACGGGAATGGCACCCGACGGAAGAAAACGGCCGGTTTTCTATTATCATGAATACACTGTTACGTTTTTGGTTGACACCGGCGGGCAGCTTCATCCGGAAAGCCATCTTGTCCAGACAGTGAGGTGTGGAAACCATTCCGATTCCATAACGGCTGTAGCGAATTATGGCTGGATATTTAAAAACTGGCAGACCCTTTCGGGCGACAGTATCACCAATTTAAATCCACTGGTGGTTTTCAACGTTACAAGCGATACAACACTTGTAGCTGTATTCCAATTCATTGATAAAATTCATGAAATATTTGCCGGACAGTTTTCGGTTTCGCCTAACCCGGCAAAAACTTTTATTTCCTTTAACTACAGACTGCCTGCAAACTCCGGAATATTCTCAATCGAAATCCGTAATCTGGCACAGCGATTGCATGTAATTGAAATAATCCCCAAAACCAACACCATGAAAAAAACAATTTTTTATCTCCTGTTCCTAACCGGTTTTCAGCCGGTTTTCGGACAAAGCCAAATGACAATCCCCTCCTTTACCGATTCAATACAAACATTGAAAGAAAGAAATTTTTACCAGGATACCTTATGGGTCATGGACTCCGGCTATTTTTATTATTCCATTGGTTACGATTTACAATTGACCGGCATTTACAAAGTGCTGACCAGGGATAGCCGGGGGAATAAACTGACCGGGCTAAGTACGGGCAACAGAATCTGGGGTTATTTTGAGAACACTTCCCTGGATTCGGTGGTTTATTTCGAGGGTACAAATGATGTTCATTATTCAAAAACCTACGCCTGGAACAGCGAAGATCAAAAATGGATGGACAACCAATACCGGTTGTATGATGAAGACAGTAATCTGATTGAATATTACGATAAGGGATGGAACCTTTATGAAAATAAATATGGCACAGGAACCCGTTCAGTCAGGCAATTTGAAAACGGATTGCTTACATCCGTTATCTATTATCATTACCTGCCGGAAAGCGGGTTTTGGGAACCTGATGAAAAGGGGATGTATAATTATAATGAATACGGGAAAGACACCTTAAACTTAATCCAAAAATGGGGCCCCGGTACGGAAACCTGGATCAATGAATACAAAATTCGAACTTACTATAATGAGAAAATAAATCCCGGAGATTTAATTTGGTCTGAATGGGATACTTTATCGCAAAATTGGGTCTATCAGGGGGGCGCCCATTACTTCTACAATGAAGACAATTTGTTGAATCTCATTGTCTATGAAGCTTATAATGAACAGGAGAATCAATGGCGTTTTTACGGGAAAACGGTTTTTTCATACAACACCTCCGGTCAGGTTACTGAAAGATTATACCTGTTGCTTGATTCGGGAGAATGGGTCAACCGCAGGAAATATGTTTTTGCTTATGAAGTGCTTCAAAATGAGACGACCCGTTTTGAATGGGACACAATCGCAGAAAAATGGTGGCCGGTATCCAGGGATATTTATTCACATAACACAGACAGTACATTGCTGATACATCAGACTGATGTTTGGGACAGCCTTACCCAACAATTGGTAACGTTATACAGAACTGTTGACGAATTTGATGTGAGGAGAAATAAAACAAGAGAAAAAAACGAGCATTGGGAAAAGTCATCTGATACCTGGATAACTGATTATCAGGCTGATTATTTCTGGTCGCCGTTCAGGCCGCTTCAGGTACCTGAATATGAAAACATCGAACTAAAGGTTTACCCCAATCCGGCAAAAAGCAGCATAACATTCAGTTACGGTTTGCCTCCCGGTATCATGCAGGGGGAAATAGAAATCCGTAATACGGCAGGGCAAACCATAGCCATACAACTTTTGAAACAGGCAGAAGGCAAAGTTGTTTTTGATGCACGAAACATGCCTGCCGGCATTTATATTTACACGTTAAAATCATCCCAATCGGCTATAACCGGCAAGGTGGTTATTGTGGAATAGAAAATTATGAACCTTGTATTACTTGCACAAAATTTTCTTTGTTTGGCGACTAAAGTCGCCGGTACGGTAAGATGCTTGCATCCAACGCATTATTTTTTATGCTCAGGCCTCTGTTTTCTTGCCGGATGGTATTTGCGGACAGAAGCAAAAAACAACCGGTTGGCACTTCCGGAAATAAAATCTTCATCTTGTTCCATCATACATTTAAAATGCTTTTTCGGGCATTTTTTATATCCCAGTTTGCTGCACGGGCGGCATTTCAACTCACTAACTTCTGCAATGATTGATTTTCCTTTATTGTCAGGCATATAGGGAGACATGCCAAATTCAGGAATTGTGTTTCCCCAAATGCTGACAATGGGTTTTTTAAAAGCGGCGGCGATGTGCATTAATCCGGTATCATGTGTAAGCACAACGCCTGCATTCCGGATGAGTGAAGCCGACCGGTTGAGGTTATACCGGCCACAGGTGTTCCAGATATCCCGGTGTTTTGTTGCTGCCACAATTTTGTCTCCGACTTCTTTATCTTCGGGGCCGCCGAGGAGGATTACCGGCATTTTCAACTTGTCAATTACTTGCGTAATTTCTTGCGGGGGCATCATCTTTGTATTATGTTTTCCGCCAATTGCAAATACGGCATATCTTTTTTTTAACGCCGGATTTATTATCATGGGGTTAACTTTATCTTTTTCAGGGATAAAAAAATCAAGGCCTGCATCATCATTAAAAACACCGAGGGGTTTTACCGCTTCAAAGTAGCGGTCAACAATATGGACATCCGGCAGCCGGTTGATCTTGAAATTGACCAGCAGCCACTTTTCCTTATTCAATTTTGGAAATGAAGCCGATGGCCGTCCCAGGGCTTTCCGTATGCGTACTGACCTGGCATTTTTTTGCAGGTCAACCACAAAATCATACTGTTCGGAACGCAGTTCTGAAATGATCCCTTTTAAATTGTTTTTAAATTCGTAAACCAGGTCAACGTAAGGATTGCTTTGAAGGATGGTGGCATATTGCTGTTTTGTCAATATATGCAGTTCACATTGCAGTTGTTTTTTAAGTGCCCTGATCACCGGAGTGGTTAAAACAATGTCGCCAATGGAACTGAAACGTATGAGAAGGATTTTTTTCAAATAATCAATTGTTTGTACAAAATTAGTTTTTTAAACAAACATCGTCAATCGGAGGAAGATTATTTCGCCTCGCTGCCAACTGCTCTGAAATTATGTGTTGTAAGTTGTTGGTGTGGAGACCGACAACGGAAAGGAAAACAGATAAACTTTTTAGGTTGAAGTTGGCCTGTATGGCGGGGATATGAGTGCACGGGATATGAAATGACCAATTAGAAATAAGAAATGATGAACATGGTTGGACTCACTTATTTTAACATTCGGTATTTCTTATTTAGGCGCCCACTAATATTCCGATACAACACCCTTATATCTAATATCCGGATCGGTATTTTATTGGGAAAAAAAATTTGTAATTTAAAGATCGGGTCTTTTAATAAAAACATAAGGTAAAATGGCCATATACCAGCCAAACCGTTGCAGGTGATGATCCGAAAAATAAACAAACCTGACAATTATAAAATTAAAAAATTGTATATTTGACCTAAATTAAAAACAATGATTGACTCAAATAAAATACTTTACTACTTGACTTTAAATAAGAATCGATTGGAGAAAGAATACCATATAGTGAAAATTGGAATATTTGGATCGATTGCCAGAGGGGATCAAAATGATCTAAGTGACATTGATTTAATAGTTGAATTTGAAAATAACACCCCCGACCTTTATACAATAAAGCAAAGACTAAAAAATGAGATCCAGTCCAAATTTAATTTGCCTGTTGATATTTGTCGTGAGAAATACATTAAACCTGTTTTCAGACAGCAAATCCTTTCAGAAGTCAAGTATGCATGAGCCGTCACATAAAGACTTTAGTTGTATTTTAAATATGCTTGAATCAATAGTTAAGATTCAAAATTATTCTAATAAATTCAAAAATGCAGACGAATTTTATGAAGACTCGAAATCATTCGATGCTACAATGATGAATTTTATTGTTATTGGAGAAATGGCAGAAAAGCTTTCTTCTGATTTTTTATCTGAAACTGAAAATGATATTGATTGGTTTAAAGTTAGAGGGTTTCGGAATATAATTGCCCACAATTATTTTGGAATTGACGCAGAAGAAGTATGGCAAATTATTCACGGTAGTTTGATAGACTTAAAAGAGAGTTTAGAGAAAGCAAGCCGGTAAAAACAGCTGCTTCCAACAAAGAATACTCATGGTGCAATCTTGCCTGAGGCAAGACGCACCAGGGTCAAAAACCTTACCCAACATAATGGAAAACAGAAAGTGGCCAAAGCGTACGATGCAGCCTGTACACCCGATTTTGATTTGTTTGATGCCACCGGAAAATGTGTGTATCGCGGACAGCTCGACGGTTCACGCCCGGGGAATGACATTCCCGTTACCGGTTCAGACCTGCGCCATGCCCTTGACCTGTTGCTGAAAGGCGAAAAAGTTCCCGAAAATCAAATCCCCAGCACGGGGTGTAATATTAAATGGAAAGAGTAAAACTATTTAAACTGGTAAAAGAACGACAACACCAGGGCATCGTTAAACTGCCCATAAGTCCAGAAACGCCATACATCGCCGGAAGTGTTTCCCGAACGGATGTTCAGCAGGGAGTTGTTGGTCCTGAAATCAAACCCTAAATTTTTCATGATAAAAAACCGGAGGCCCACATTGATTTGTAATGTGATCCTGGCCGGCTTGTTATATCCCTGAAAATCACTTATTATCTGTTCGTTCATTTCTTCATAATCTCCCATCAAAAAGCCGGCGGAAGGCCCGGCCTCAATGATAAACCATTTGAATTTCAGTTGATACAAAACAGGAAGTTCCACATAATTGACCCTGAAAAGATATGAATCGTAATCGTTTTTTTCAGGGTTGGGGTTTTTGCGGCTTCCTTTCTGAAAATACGTGAGTTCAAGCTGCAATCCCGAACGGGAAGTAAATTCCCAGCCCACATAGCCGCCCAAAAAAAGTCCGGCTTTATCATAACCCGAATAGGTATCACCGGCAACCTGCGTACCGGCCAGCCCTGCCATCACTCCGCCATGAAATCCCTGGGCTGCAAGATTTACAGGGAGAAAGAACGGAAAGAAAATCAAAAGGAACAGGTAAAACTTATTTGTCATTTATCTTGAATTCAGTTGAGTTAAAGATTTGCGAAAGATAGTCAATAATAAAAATCAGGAAGCGGAAGAAAAGTTTTTTAATAAAATTGACCCTGCCAAATAATTTATACTTTTATGGCCGGCAACTATTTTTAAAAATATGAAAAAAGATAAATACAAAATTTTACTGGTTGATGATGAAGAAGATATTCTGGAGTTTCTGGGCTATAACCTGAAAAAGGAAGGGTATAAAGTATATAAAGCCGCTAATGGCCTTGAAGCTGTCGAAAAAGCCAAAGCTAAATTTCCCGATCTGATCCTCATGGATGTAATGATGCCCGAAATGGACGGGATAACTGCCGTACAGGAAATCAGGAAAATACCGGAATTGCAGGAAACGCTTATTGTTTTCCTCACAGCACGGTCGGAAGACTACTCCCAGATTGCCGGCTTCGAAGCAGGCGCTGACGACTATGTTTCGAAACCAATAAAAATCAAAGTGTTGATGAGTCGTATCAACGCCCTGTTGCGCCGGTCTGCCAAAAGTGAATCCAATCCTTTGATTGAAATCAAAGATCTGGTGATTAACCGGGAAAAATTTCTGGTGACAAAAGCCGGGCAAGAGATCATCATGCCGAAAAAAGAATTTCTGTTGCTCAGTTTGCTGGCTTCATCGCCCAATAAAGTCTTTAGCCGTAGTGAAATCCTTGCAAAAGTATGGGGACAAGATATCATCGTTGGCGACCGGACAATTGATGTGCATGTGAGGAAAATCCGTGAAAAGATCGGAATAGATTACATTACCACTTTAAAGGGAGTGGGCTACAGGTTCAATGATTGATCATTGTATTTAGTGTCCGGCATAATGTAGCAACGACAAACAGATTCGAAAAAAGAAAAAATTATCAACTCATTTTGATGTCAACAAGTAAACCAAAAACCATTGCATTATTTAATGCTCTGCTCATCACACTGGTGGCGGCAATGGACTATTTGTTGTTGACTCTTGTTTTTTCATTACCAGATATTTATTTGCTACCAATATTTATCCTTTCCGTATTTTTTGTGTCTTATGTTATAACTCTTTATTCCATTAACAAATTCATTTACGAAAAGATCACGATCATTTACCGCACCATCGGACAACTAAAAACCAAACTGCCCCAGGGCCTGAAAAGGAAAAAAACCAGTGAAGACGTACTGGGAATCGTTAACCAGGCTGTGCTGGAATGGAGTGAGGAACAAAAACAAAAAATTGCTGAATTAACGGCTATGGCTGACTACCGGCGCGAATTTATCGGGAATGTTTCACACGAACTGAAAACCCCGATTTTTAATATTCAGGGTTACATCCTCACCCTTTTGGATGGCGGCCTGAAAGATGAAAAGGTGAATGTGAAATATCTTAAACGGGCGAAAAAAAGTGTTGACCGGATGATCGCTATTGTGGAAGACCTTGAGGAAATTTCAAAATTTCAAGCCGGTGAGTTGAAATTGAATAAAGAAACTTTTAACCTGAATGGACTGGTAAAAGATGTGGTGGAATATATGGAAATGAAAGCGGGAAAATACAATTCAACCCTCACGGTTGAGGTATCCCCGAACCAGGTGTTCAATGTAAACGCGGACAAGAAACGGATCAGGCAGGTGTTGATCAACCTGATTGATAATGCCATTAAATACAGTGACAAAAAGAATGGGAAGATCAATATTTCTGTTTTTGATTTTCATGATTATTACCTGGTCGAAATATCGGACAACGGCATGGGTATTCCTGAAGAATATCTTTACAGGGTTTTCGAAAGGTTCTTCCGTACCGACAAAGCCCGTGCCCGTGAAACGGGAGGTACCGGGCTGGGCCTGGCCATCGTAAAGCACATTATTGAAGCCCACGAACAGAAAATATCGGTCAGGAACAACCCCGAAGGGGGGAGTACTTTTTCGTTTTCACTTGATAAAGGATGATTTCACGTAACGGCAACAAATTACGCACGTTTAATGAGACAGCCCCGGGTGGGATTGTGTGAAAGCATGCCGAAACCAGCCTCCGTTGCGCTTTGGTCGAACAGGGAACCAGGAAGCTGTGAAACCCCGATTAATTTCACCAGTAACATTTACGGACTCTCACGTCAGCCACCCCACAATCCTTCCCTGTTTCCTCAGAGAGGAACGGATTATTTTTTTTGCGTTTCAGTTTTATTAAACTGTCCTTCTCAACTCGCAACCCATAATTTATTCCCCGTTTCACTTTTTCCTCTCAATGTTATATTTGATCAGCTTTTTCATGGATTGCCGCGATGGATTATCAGGCATCCCGTCCAGGATTTCAAGGGCTTTGTCGTTAAACTCTTTCATCTTTTGCATGCTGTAATCCAGGCCCCCTGATTGTTTGATGCGTTCAATCAGCCAGCTTATTTTTTCCGGATTTTCGTTGTGTTTCTTAACAATGTTGATGATCTTTCTTTTTTCAGCACGTGTCGAATTTTGGAGCAGGTATATTAAAGGAAGGGTCATCTTTTTTTCTTTGATGTCAACGCCAACGGGTTTGCCCGATTTATTCCCGGCCTGCAGGTCGAACAAATCATCTTTGATCTGGAAAGCCATACCGGCATTTTCGCCAATGATGTGCATTTTTTCAATCAGGCCGGCATCGGTCGTTACCGAAGCAGCGCCGGTAGCAAAGCACGAAGCCAGCAATGAAGCTGTTTTTTTCCGGATGACTTCATAATAAATCTCTTCATTGATGTCCAGTTTGCGGGCTTTCTCCAATTGAAGCAGTTCGCCTTCACTCATGTCTTTGACGGCTCTTGAAACAATTTCCAGCAGATGGAAATCTTTATTTTCCAGGGCAAGCATCATGCCCCGTGAAAGGAGGAAATCGCCGGCCAGTACAGCAATTTTATTCCGCCAGAGATAATTCACCGAAAATCTTCCCCTGCGCCGGAACGAATCGTCAACCACATCATCGTGTACAAGGGTGGCCGTATGCATCAGTTCAATCAATGTCGCCGCCCGGTAAGTTGTGTCGTTAATTTTTCCTAACATGCCGGCACTGTAAAGCACAAACATCGGGCGCATCTGTTTTCCTTTGCTTTTCAGGATGTATTGCATGACCACATCCAAAAGAGGCACTTTCGATTTTACGGTTTTCCGGAATATTTTCCGAAAAGATTTAAAATCTTCTGCTATTGGTGCTCTGATTTCCTGAAGGCTTGTCATATCAAAAGAAAAATCAAATTTAAACCTATTTTTACTATAATATTTTTAAGGCTGCACTTTTATTTGATAAAATGGTTTTCGGCCCGGTTTACAGTTGGAAATACAAAGCCGGCAAATTGACCTTTCGCCTCCGGGCCCGTTGGTGGTGGTGGCTGGTTTAAAAACAAATCAGAAAACAATAGTAAAAACAGCCCCTTTATCAGCTTTCGATCTTACGCTGATGCTCCCTTTGTGCATTGACATGATCTGTCGAGAAAGGCTCAACCCGATGCCCGAACCTGTTGTTTTGGATGTAAAAAACGGCATGAATATTTTATCCACAATATCGGGTTTTATGCCTTTGCCGTTGTCGGCAACTTCAATCATTATCCGGTTGTTCAGGTTCATGGAAGCCACAACGGTTATCTGCGGAAAATCCGTTTCTTTAACGGCGTCAATGGCATTCAGCAATAAATTGATCAATACCTGGTCAACAAGGTCGGGGTCGGCCAGGATTTTAAGCTCCTGGGGGTATATATTTACGTTGCAAATAATGTGAAAGGCTTCAAATTTAGGATTCATCAGATCAAGCACCCGGTCAAATAATTCCTGAACTTTGAAATACCTGAAACGTGGTTTCGGAATGCGGGTCAGGTTGCGATAGAGTTCAACAAAATTCAACAAACCTTTACTCCGGTTTTCGATGGTGGAAATGGCATGGACAATGTTGTTGAATTGTTCTTTTTCTTCTTTAACAAGAACAGGATTGCCGGCTTTGTAATCTTCGAGAATACCGCTAACAGTAGAAGCCAGTGAGGATATGGGCGTGATGGAATTCATGATTTCATGAGTCAGCACACGGATAAGCTTTTGCCACGATTCAATTTCTTTTTGTTCCAGTTCGGGGTGGATGTCCTGAAACGATACCAGGATGTATTCCTCGCCGCGCATGCGAAAAGCGGTCGCATGAATAGAAAGTTGCAACAGTTCATCATTGATAAAAAGTTTGAAAAGGTTCTTGTCACCGGCTTTCATGTTCATTAACAGCCCGGCCAGGCCTTCTGTCACCTCTTTCAAATCGTCAATTTTTCGAAGATGTTTTACCTGCAACAACCTTTTTACGGCATTGTTATAAACATCTACTTCACCATTGATTTTATAAACGATGATACCGATGCTGACATGCTGGATGACAGTAAGCAAATAATTGAAATGTTCTTCTTTCTCGGTTTTGTTGCGGTTGAATGCTTCGATGACTTCGTTGAACTGGCGGTTAAGCCCTTCAAAATTTTTACCCAGTTCGTTATCTCCAAAAGAGGTGGTAAAATCGGCATGGCGGATGGATTCAAAAAAACGGATTAGCTTGCGGTTGGTTTGCTCGGCATACCTGATCAGCATGATGACCTGGACAATCAGCAACAAGATAAGGATAATGGAACTGACAGCATAAGCCGTTTGCTGATGCAGTACGAAAATTGCCGCAATATTGATTACGATGAGCAATACCCTGATGACAACCTGGAGGCGAAACCGTTTAAATACCATATTTTTCAATTCTTCGGTACAACGATGCCCTGGTCAGGCCAAGCTCTTTGGCAGCACGGCTGATATTGCCCCCGTGTTTGTCAATTACTTTTCGGATCAGTATTTTTTCCACTTCTTCAAGGTTCATGTTATCCGGAGAAAAGTCGTCTTCCCTTTTATTCCCTGTTTCGTCCATAAAAAAGTCATGCGGTTCAAGGATAGTCGAATCGCTCAGGATAACCGCCCGTTCAACAGCGTGTTGCAGTTCGCGGATATTGCCGGGCCAATTATGTTTTTGCAGGCGTTTTAATGTTCCCGCCGTAATACGCTTTTTTTGGATTTTGTATTTTTTACAATAGGTGTCCAGATAATAATCAACGAGGGGTTCAATGTCTTCCAGCCGTTCACGCAGAGGCGGAATGGATATCTCAACGGTATTGATGCGATAGAGCAAATCCTGGCGGAATTTGTTTTCTCTTACCATTTCGTAAAGTGGCATATTGGTGGCACAGATCAGCCTGATATCAATGGGAATTTCCTTGCTCGACCCAAGCCTGACCACTTTCCTGCTTTGCAAAACGCCGAGCAACTTCGATTGCAGGTTTTGTGACAGGTTGCCAATTTCATCCAGGAAAATCGTACCTTTTCCGGCAACTTCAAAGCGGCCGGCACGGTCCTCCCTGGCGTCGGTAAAAGCTCCTTTCTTATATCCGAACAACTCACTTTCAAAAAGGCTTTCGGTGATAGCACCCAGGTCAACACTGATAAAAACATTGTCGTGCCGCGGCGATGCCCTGTGGATGGCCCTGGCCACAACTTCTTTGCCCGTACCATTTTCACCCAGTATCAACACATTGGCATCAGTTTTGGCCACTTTCATTGCAATTTTCATCACCTTGTTCATGGCCGGCGAGATACTGGTCAGGTTGCTGTAGGCCTGATCCTGGTCGGCAATCAGGACTTTCTGCGTGGATTTCAGGCTTTCCAGTTCCATCTTCGATTCCCTGATACGCAATGAAGCTTCAAGGGTTGCCAGTAGTTTTTTATTGTCCCAGGGTTTTAGGATAAAGTTTGTTGCCCCTTCTTTGATGCCCTGCACGGCCAGTTCAATATCGCCGTAGCCGGTAATGAAGATGACGGTGGCTGCCGGATCGAGTTCAAGGATAACGTTCAGCCAGTGAAACCCTTCCTGGCCGCTGGTTGCATCCCGGGAAAAGTTCATGTCGAGCAGTATGACATCATAACTGTCATTTTTCAGCAGGGCGGGTATGTTTTGTGGGTTTTTTTCAGTATGTACAATTTCAATATGTTGCCTGAGAAACATTTTGGCAGCAAGCAAAATATCAGGGTCATCATCCACCACCAGAAGACGGGCTTTTATTTTACTCATGGAGTTGAATTTAATTAGTATTTAATGAGTTGGTTTTTCCGAAATAAAAGTACAGATTAATTGTTCACCCCTGTACAAGAATATGGACGATTTCGGACAGGTAAAGTTACACCTGATTGAAAATATTTTTTAAATCCTTGTTTATTAATACGGTATATCTTGTGGCACAGAATTAGTTAAAGTTTGTTAAGAAACATTAAATAATTTATGAAAATCAATTTACATTATGCACCGGAGTAAATGAAATATTCATAAGAATAAACCATTTTTCTATTTTTAACCGGCCTTTAAAGCAAACAAATATTTTATAAAAAAGGTTACTTACTCAGGTGTTATTATGATCGTTACAGAAGGTATAAAAAAAATATTTCAGGCGGGGGATGTAGAAACCATTGCGCTAAGAAATGTCAGCCTCACAGTGGAAACAGGTGATTTTGTTGCCGTTATGGGCCCTTCGGGTTGCGGTAAAACCACGCTTTTAAATATTTTGGGTTTAATTGATCAGGCCAATGCGGGTGAATATTATTTCCTCGGGCATCAGGTTTCACGCCTGAGCGACAAGCAAAAAGCAAAATTGAGGAAGGAAAACATCGGTTTTGTTTTTCAGAATTTCAACCTGATTGATGAACTAACTGTCCACGAAAACATTGAATTGCCGCTGATTTATCTTGGCTGGAAAAAGAAATCCCGGAAACAACGTGTGAGGGAGATAATCGAAAAAATGGAGATCAGCCACCGGAAAAACCTTTTTCCCCTGCAGTTGTCTGGAGGCCAGCAACAACGGGTTGCTGTAGCCCGTGCGGTGGTGGCCAATCCTGCACTTATCCTTGCTGATGAGCCCACAGGTAACCTGGATTCAATGCATGGTGAAGAGGTGATGAACCTGTTGAACGATCTGAATAAAGAAGGGACTACAATTGTCATGGTAACCCATTCGCGGCGTGATGCCTCTTACAGCCACAGAATTATTAACCTGTTCGACGGTCAGATCATCAACGAAAATCTGAATAAGCTGATGTAAAAAATAACATGACCGCCATCAAAACAGAAAGGTTTATAATTTATAATTAAAAACGGTGATCACAAATTATTTTAAAATAGGTTTCAGGATATTGATCAGACAGCGCAGCTACACTGTCCTGAACATCCTTGGCCTGTCCATCGGTATTGCTGTTTTTGTCTTCATTTACCTGTATGTTCAAAGCGAAATAAGATATGACAGGTACTGGTCGGATTCGAAAAATATCTATCGGGTCTGGAACGAATATTCGCTGGAAGGCAAAGTGGAAAAGGTGGCCATTTCCCCATTCCGGCTGGCCGGAACTTTAAAAAAGAATTTTCCTGAAGTGGTAGAAGCCACAAAGTTGTTTTTCACCGACCCTTCCGATGTGAATGATATGTCGTCGCTTACCTATAACGGCAAGGTATATGAAGTTCCCAATATTACTTTAAGCGATTCGGGATTGTTCAGGATATTCAATTATAATTTTTTTGAAGGTGACCCCCGAACAGCCCTGTCCAAACCCAATTCCATGGTTATCAGTGCAAAAGTGGCGCGGCAACTATTCGGGAACGAAAAGGCGGTTGGTAAAAAGCTGAAAACCGTCCGGCGTGAATATACGGTGACCGGGGTGTTTGATAAAAACACCTGTCCCACGCACCTTGATTTTGATGCTGTGGTTTCGGAGTATTCACTCTCGCCAAAGAGTCTTCAAAAAATGAACAGTGACTGGTTCTGGTTGGGTGTTTATACTTACGTTAAACTGGCTGATACGGTTAGTCCTGAAAGTTTTGAGAAGAGGGCCAATGATTTCATCTCAAAACAAATCAGTGCGTTTATTGACAGTGCAAACATCAATATAGACGGTTATATGGTTTACAGTCTTGAACCGGTACGCAGCATACATTTCAATACTTCCCTGGCTTATGACAGCCCTTCGAATACCAACTCCGGATACCTGATAATTTTTAGCATCATTGCAGGTTTTATATTGCTGACAGCTTCCATTAATTATATCAACCTGGCCATGGCACGGTCACTAAAACGGGCAAAAGAAGTGGGGATGCGAAAAGTGCTGGGTGCATTCCGTAAGCAACTGGCCATGCAATACATCAGCGAAGCCTTTATCGTAGTTTTCATTGCTTTTATCCTGGCTTTGTCGCTGGTTGAATTGCTGATGCCCTGGTTTAATGCCCTGGTGGGGAAAAACCTGACCCTTGTGGGGAACTTGTTTTCGAGGCAGGGGATCGTTTTCGGGTTATTGCTTATTTTTATGATGATCATACTGGCTGTGGTAAGCGGTATTTTTCCGGCATTTATTTTGTCACGCTACAATCCGGCCAATGTGTTGAAAGGGAATAATTTCTTTATTAATATAAATGGTAAGCGGGGAATTTCTGCCGGAGGCATCCGTAAAGTACTGGTTGTTATCCAGTATGTGGTTTCAATCGGCATGATTATCGCCACCATGATCATTTTTTCCCAGATGAAGTTTCTAAAAAATTATGATCCGGGTTTCGATGAAAAAAATATTATTGTCATCAACACGCCCGATGATACGGCCTATTACCAACAGGCTGATGAGTTTAAAATAGAATTGAAAGCCATCCCCGGCGTTATCGGCGTTTCCACAGCAAACAATGCGCCGGGATATACTTATGGAAAGTCGCTGTTTCATGCGGGCGACACTTCGGATAAAGCATTGCAGACCCTGAGTTTATATATTGTTGATACCGGTTTTTTCAATGTGCTTAAAATCCCGCTTGTTGAAGGAAAGTTCTTTGACAGCAAGATGGAAACGGATACGGGGCATTACTACATCATCAATCAGGCCGCAGCCAAAGACCTTGACCTTGATGAGCCGGTAGGTTCACGTTTGGAAGTCTCTTTTTTTGAGAAAACCAACGGCAGGATTGTGGGTGTTGTGAAAGATTTTAATTTTTATTCGTTGCACACCGGTATTGAGCCCCTGGTTTTTTTACTTTATCCGAAAGAAAGCCGGTATATCTTGGTCAGGCTGGATGAAAAGCATAAAAATGTTGCAATAGCGGAAATTAACAAGGTGTGGGATAAATATAACAAAGGCCATTTTATGCACTATACCTTTTTAAAGGATAAAATTCAAAGCCTTTATGGTGCCGACCTGAAGATGCTTTCTGTTTTCATTTATTTCACCCTTTTTGTCATGTTTATTTCCAGTCTGGGTTTATACGGGTTATCTTCTTTCCTAATTGAGCAGCGGACAAAAGAGATTGCCATCCGCAAAGTACTGGGCGGATCGGACAGAAGGATCATTTTATTATTGATAAAAGATTATTTTCGGCTGGTTATCATTGCAGGCCTTTTAGCTTCCCCGGTGGTTTATTATCTGATGAATAAGTGGTTGAACACTTTTTCCGCCCACATTTCCATCAACGGGTGGTATTTTGTGGCCGGCATACTGTTGATGATGGCGCTGGCTTTTCTTTCTGTTGTCATTCGTTCGTTCCACGTCCTGCGCCAAAATCCGGCTTTGGCTTTGAAATATGAGTGATGGTTCTGTCTATATCCCTAACTGCTGTTTCAGGTCTTTTATCCTTGATTTGCTCACGTTGACCCGGCTACCGTCCGTCAGTATCAACAGGTAGCTTTCTTTGCCGTACCTTTCTATCTTTTTTATAAAATTCACATTCACAATGTTCGACCGGTGTATCCGGGAAAACGTCTTTGCAGGCAGGCTTTTTTCAAGGTAATTCATGGTTTCCTTTTTCAGGTATTTCCGTTCACCGGTATAGATCTCCACGTAGTCGTCAAAAGCTTCAATGCGTATTATATCTGAAACGTTGACCACATCAATCTTACTGCCTGTTTTCACAAACAGGCGTTCAATTTCTCCGGATTCTTCTATTGCAGCCCGCGAAAGTTTTTTGATTTTCGCCGGGGTTTCGCTTTTCAGCAACATGCGCGACCTGACTTTTTCGATGGCTTCATCAAACCGTTGTTTCGAAAAAGGTTTCATCAGGTAATCAACGGCACTCAGTTCAAAAGCTTTGATGGCATACTGGTCATAAGCTGTTGTGAAAATGATTTCGGGGATGTCGTCAAGCAGTTCAATTAGTTCAAAACCCGTTAGCTTGGGCATCTGAATGTCGAGGAAAACCAGGTCGGGTTTGTTTTCGTTAATGGCTTTAACCCCGCTGAAGCCATCGGCACATTCAGCGATCAGTTCGATGTGTTCGTTGTTTTTCAAAAAAGCTTTGATCAGGTCACGGGCAGGAGCCTCGTCCTCCACAATGATTGCGCGTATATTATTTGTTGTTATCATTTATGGGTATTTTTAAGATGGCATGAAAAGTCATTTTATCGGCTATGGTTTCCAATAAATCCTGTCGCTTATAAATCAGTTGCAGCCGTTTGCGGATATTCGTCAGCCCGATGCCGTGCCCAGCTTTTTTTGTAGCATCCGGGTCGTAATCGTTGGTGATTTCAATAATGAGAAGGCCGTTTTCAACTTTGCATTTCAGTTCGATCAACACTTCTTCGGTGCTGTGATATACCCCGTGTTTTATTGAGTTCTCGATCAACGGTTGCAGGATCATGTTGGGTATTTCGTGATGAAGGCATTTGTCGGGGACTTTCCCGACAAAATTCAACCGGTCGCCAAAACGGATCTTTTCAATGTCAAGATACCGGTAAAGATTTTCAAATTCTGTTTTCAAATTGGTTTTTTCATTTTGATCATGGTTGAGCGAATACCTTAAAAAATCAGATAGTTTAATCACCATTTCCTGGGCTTTTTCAGGATTTGTCATGGTGAGTGAGCTGATGGAGTTCAGGCTGTTGAAAAGAAAATGCGGGTTGATCTGTGATTTTAAAGCATTTAACTCGGCTTCGTTGACCAGTTTTTGCAGGTCCGATTCAATTTTTAATTTATCCTGTAAGTCTTCATAATAGAGGATCACATAATAAAACAGGATAAACAGCAAATAAAAAAATATCCCCGTTACTGCACGCCAGGGCAGGCTGTCGTTTAAAAACTGGATGTAAGGTTTATTATCGGTATATAAAAAACGTAATGAAAAATAGGACAGGGTAATCCAGAGCGCAATGATAATGACGGCAGTAATCAGGTGATTGATGATGAGGTCGAAACCTGCCGGGGATTCGCGCAGGTTGAACCGGACAACATACCACAGGTTATAACCGATGAGGGCAAAAAGAAGGTTGAATACGGCAGAATCAACCAGGCTGACCAACCCGTTGAGGTCGTAAAAGTAATTCAGGATTAAGGTTTGTATTCCAAAAATAACAACCCATACCGCAACGAATGTTAACAGGTAATTTTTGTTTTTTGATATTGGGTTTAGCATCTGATCTGGTCAATTGATTTGAAAAACGGAACTGGTTTTAGTATCAATAGTTTTTTATTTCAACCCCGCCAAACAGGATCACCCCTTTAATAAGAATCGTTTTGTCCGATATGGGTTCGGTGGGTTTGATGTGGCGTTTATCGGTCAGTCCGCCAAACAGGGAAAAAGCTTCCGATTTTACCTGCCACGATCCGGGGATGATCAGTTTGGTGCCGCCAAACATAGTGAAAACATCAATTACAGCACCCTCCGGGGCTATGTTGGCATTGATCATCTCGATTTCCGAACCACCAAAAATCGCAGTAATATTGCCCCCTTTCAGGTTTTGCGATGTATATCTTTTGGTGCCTCCACCGAAGATGGAAACATCATCAATATAGTCGGTTAAAAGATTTCCCCCATCACCCTGCGCCATGCCATGTCGTCTTTTTGCATGGTCGTGAACATTTCTGCGGTTCAGGATGATCAACCCGATGGCAATGAGGACAAGTGGCCAGAAAACCTGGTGCAGGCTGATGTTGTAACCTGCAAAAACCGGTATCCAGAATAAGATCCCCAACCCGATAAAAATATAGCCGGTTATGCGCCTTTCGCTGGAAACCACGATTACGATACCTATGGCAATCAACAATGTTTTCCAGTTTAAAATATATCGCTGAATTGAAAAGTCAATCAGGTCAAAGGTTTGAAGAAATAATAATCCGCCTGCAACGATCAGTAAAATAGCAATGATGCTTCTCTTGTCAACTGTTTTTCTGTCTTCCATTATTTTAATGGTATTTATTCTTTAATTATTGTGCAAATCTATTTGCAAGAGGCACGAATGTAAATAAAAAATCGGTGAACAGGGGATTTTGGTCGGTAGGTGGGGAAGGATTTATGGATTTTTGATTTTTGATGTGGGATTTTTGATGTTTAATGTTTTGCAGGAAAGATGGACTTTTCTGTCATTGTCAAATTATTATTTCAAATGGAACCGGAACTGAATTGCCGGCTTTCGGACCCCAACCATTCAAAATCATGAAATATTTTAGACACGGCATCTTCATAATCATCAAAGGATTTTGTCCTTTTAACAAGTTTAAAAACCTGATGTGGATTTTCAAATGAAAAAGCCATATATTCCCAAAGCTCTTTCATTATACTGATGGCCTGTAACCTGTCGTTCATTTTTTTTCGATAGGCAAAATAAAGATCGTCAATAAATTTTCGGACCGGTAGTTTTTTCTCAGAACAGATTGGGATCCCTTTTATGTGCGCAGGCAAAAGCGGGTCAACAAGTATCCCCCGCCCGATCATCCAGGTGTTGATTTTCGGATAGCGATGTGACGCATTAAGGAAATCATGAACAGAAAAGATATCACCGTTATAAACAACCGGAATTGTTGAGATGTTCAATGCCCGTTCAAAATCATCAGTCAATGCATCCCCTTTATAAAGCTGTTTGCCGGTGCGGGCGTGAATTATGAGTTCCGAAATATTGTAGTGGTTGAAGACAGGGACAAGTTTCAGTATTTCTTCCGGATGATGATACCCCAGCCGGCATTTTACCGAGAATTTCAAAGAAATGGCGGGCATCACATTTCCAAGAATCTGTTCAACCAACCGGGGATGGGCAAGCAGCCCGGATCCCCTTTGTTTGGATGCTACCCGGGGAAATGGGCAACCCAGGTTCCAGTTAATCCCGCGAAAACCCTTTTTTGTGCAATGGGTTGCAAATTCAATGATCTCCCGATCATCCTTGCTTAAAATCTGCGGAACAACAGGGATCGCATTACTATTTGTGTTTACAAGTTCTGTAATATTGGCTTTCAAGGCTTTTTGCCGGGAGACACCGGTAAAAAAAGGGGTAAAGAATTTATCAATTCCTGTAAAATGCCTTGCAAAAATTTCGTGATAAACGGCCCCTGTTATTCCCTGAAAAGGGGCAAGGTATATTTTCGGGCTACTTTTCATTTGAATAATCAGTCCTGAACTTTCTCTTTGAACCTGGTTTTTTCTTTTTTCAGCATCAGCACAAAAGGGATGGCACCCAGCGCCAGAAAGGATGAAATCAGATAAGTTTTTTCCAGTCCGATCCAGTCGCCAAGCAACCCGGCAAAAACAACGGCAATGGCAGAAGAGATAAAACTGATGGTCAGGTAAATGCTGTTCATAAAAACAGGAAGCCCTTTGGATACATCCTGTACCAGTGCCATTAAAACGGGGCCCGGCGCGAAAATAAAAATGCCGAGGATTATCAAAAAGATAAAACTAAGTATGCCGTGGCTAAGGACAAATAAAGCCATCGCCAGGGGGGTGATAAAACTCACAATCAATAAAGTGGTCTTTCTGCCAATTTTATCCGAAACCGGGCCGGATAAAAATGTGCCCACTGCCCCCGCCAACTGAAATACAGCCAGTGCCGAATTGGAAAACCACAGGGTTTCCCCCTTTTCGTTGAAAAAGTAAGTGGGCAAAAATGCGGTCATCCCCGATTTCATAATGGCCCTGAAAAAAGTAATGCCCACAAGGATCAGGAAAAAAGGCAGATAATGTTTAATGGCTTTCCTGAAACCGGTAGGCTTTTCACCGGCCTTTAAATCAGATGAAATGTTTATTTTCCTCAGTTTAAAATACAAAATGAACGAGGCAAGCAATCCGAAAGGGATCAGTTTCCAGGTTCCTTCAAGCCCCCAGATTGAAACAGCCCCTGTAATGACCAGCGGGCCAAGTGTACGGGCCATTTCACCACCGAACATAAAAAAACTCATTCCACGGCCGGTATAGTTTCCTGCCAGTTTTTTAACCATCACGGGAGCCGGAACGTGAAACAAAGCACTGCTGATACCCATTACGAAAAGCAAAACGGCAACCATGGTAAAAGAATCTGCAACACCCAGCAGGCTCATGGCTACCGCCGTAACAGCCGGCGTGATGATGATAAAATACCGGGCAGCCGTTTTTTCGGCAATCATCCCGATGATCGGGTTAAAAAACCAGGGAATCCGCCCTATCAAATCCCAAAGTGAAGCCAGCGCCAGTGAAATACCAAACTTTTCAATTAAAAGAGGGCGGAGCGGGGCAAGAAAAGAAGAATAAATATCATGCAACAGATGAGTGGATGAAATCAATAATACACCGGAAGTGTTAAATTTTTTATTTCGTCCTTTAACCATCATTTATAAATTCATCCTTTTTTCAAGTTGATGAAAAAGTTCTTCTTTGGTGCCATTGTTCAACAACTTAATATCAGCCCTGTCAATGCAGGCCCGCAGGTTTTGCTTGTTGGGATCGGTCGTGGTCATTTCACGCTGTTCGTTTTCCAGAAAAGTTTTAAAGTCAATCCGGTCGGTAACCGACTTCCTGAGCTTAATCCGCTCATATCGTATTTCAGGGTCGGCATCTACAGCCACCAGCAGAAAATTTCCCTGTTTTTTCAAAAAATCAATTTCGCCGGGGGTGCGGATACTTTCAATTACCGCATTTTTATTTTGTGTAATGGCTTTGGCATAAAGTTCTTCAATGATAAATGAAGGGGAATGTTTGGCACGTAGCCTGTTGGCTGTGGTTACCATGTTATCACGGTTGATTTTCAATCCCTGGCGTTGCATTTCTTCAATAAGATATTGCCTCACCGAAAAATGGGCAAAATCTTTTTTCCCGACAAGGTACTCAACAATCGTACCTTTTCCGGCCCCCAGTGTTCCTGTTATTCCAATAACCAGCATCGTTTTATGAATGGCTTTCTTTTACAATATCTTTTATCCATTTGCCAATGGTTAGCGGCTTGTATTCGTTCATTTTTAAAAACAGATCGCTGATGTTGTCGGAAACCACAAGGTTGTTACGATGTTCTTTCCGGACAAATCCTTCCGTGACGGCATGATCGAAAAATTGAAGCAGTTTGTCAAAATAACCGTTGACGTTCAAAATGCCTATCGGTTTGTCAGTGATGCGGAGTTGATTAAAAGTGAGGATTTCCGATAATTCGTCAAACGTACCGAAACCACCCGGTAAAGTGATAAAACCATCTGACAACTCCACCATTTTTTCTTTACGTTCGGCCATGCTTTCCACGTTGATCATCCGCGTCAGGTTATTGTGTGCCACTTCCCTGCGGATTAACTTTGTCGGCATAACGCCTATGACTTCCTTCCCTTCCGAGAGCATAACATCGGCCAATACTTTCATGAGCCCCACATTGGCACCGCCATATACCAGGCCGATGTTGTTGTCAGTAAAAAACCGGGCAACGTGATGGGCAGCATCCCGGTAAACATCATCATAACCCATGCTTGAGCCACAAAAAATACATATTCTCAAGGTTCTGTTTTTTAGTTCCGACAAATGTAATCTTTCTCTAAAATCGTGTGACGTTGTTTAGAATTGTTTAGACGCTGATATTCCCTGATCTGTTATGATATTGTTTTGGACACAGATTGCCGCTGATCTGTTATGATTTTGTTTTGGGCGTAGATGAACGCTGATTTTTTATGATTGGATCAGCGTGCATCTGCGCAAATCTGAGTCTGAAACCTTAAGAACTGAACGATCCCCCCGCAAATCCAACAACATTTCATCTATTTTTGCGCTATGTTTTTAATTGACAGCCATACCCATTTATATCTTGAGCAATTCAACCCGGATCGGAAGCAGGTAGTAGAATCAGCTATAAAACAAGGTGTGGAATATATGCTTTTGCCCAACATTGATAAAGATTCTACAGATACCATGCTGGCCCTGTACCGTGAATTCCCTGATAATTGCTTACCTATGATGGGGCTTCACCCGACTTCGGTGAATGATGATTATCAGGAAGAATTGATTAGGGTTGAAAACTTTTTAAGCAGCTATTCTTTTGTTGCTGTGGGCGAAATAGGCATTGACCTGTATTGGGATAAATCGTTTAAAGAACAGCAGGAGGATGCTTTCAGGCAACAACTGAAGCTGGCTAAAAAGTTTACATTGCCTGTCTCCATTCATACAAGGGAGTCGTTTGATGAGATTTACCGGATCGTGAAAGAAGAACATACTAAGGAACTTACCGGTGTCTTTCATTGCTTTACCGGAACTGTGGAACAAGCAAAAAAAATTATGGAACTTGGATTTTTCATGGGCATTGGCGGGATTGTCACTTTTAAAAATTCAGGCCTTGACCGTATTGTAAAAAGTATTCCGCTTAATTTTCTATTACTTGAAACAGATTCGCCTTTTCTTTCGCCGGAACCTTACCGGGGAAAACGTAACCAAAGTGCTTATTTAACCTTTATTGCACAAAAACTTGCTGAGATAAAGCAGAAACCGTTTGAAACGATTGCTGAAAACACAAGTAATAACGCATTAAAATTATTTCATTTAAATCGTAAACAACGAAACGGATGATTGACCAGACTTCCATTTTGATCATTTATACCGGCGGCACCATCGGAATGATAAAAGACGAAAAATCGGGCACGCTGATACCTTTTAATTTTAATGGTATTTATGAACAAATACCTGTGCTCAGGAGATTTCATTATCAACTTGGTTTTCATTGTTTTGATCCACCGCTTGATTCTTCCGATATTCATGTTGAGGATTGGGCCGGGCTTGCAACCATCATTGAAAAAAACTATGAATCTTTTGATGGATTTGTCATTTTGCACGGTTCCGATACGATGGCTTACACAGCCTCTGCTTTAAGTTTTATGCTCGAAAACCTGAACAAACCGGTTATCCTGACCGGGTCTCAGTTGCCATTGGGAGAGTTACGTTCTGATGGCCGTGAGAATTTTATTACCGCCATTGAAATAGCTGCTGCCAAAGAAGATGAAACCCCCGTTGTCCCGGAAGTGTGTATTTATTTTGAGAATTATTTGCTTCGTGGTAACCGGACTGTTAAATATAATGCGGAGAACTTTAATGCATTTGCTTCACCAAATTATCCGGAACTTGCAGAGGTAGGGATTTCTATCAAATACAATAAGGCCAACATCCTGAAACCAAATTTCAAAAAGCTAAAAATCCACACACACTTTAACCGAAGGGTAGGCATTTTGAAAATGTTCCCGGGAATAACTCCTGAATTTGTTGAATGTGTGTTGTTTAAATCAGGCCTTGAGGCGCTGGTCCTTGAAACTTTCGGGGGCGGCAATGCGCTTTCTGACCATTGGTTTCTTGATTTAATAGCGAAAGCGGTAACGATGGGGATGATTATAATAAATGTTTCGCAGTGTATGACGGGTACGGTTGAACAGGGAAAATATAAAACCGGTATTGGATTGGGGAAAGCCGGTATAATAAGTGGTAAGGATTTAACCACGGAAGCTGCCTTGACCAAGCTGATGTATTTAACAGATAAATTCAATAATCCGCTGGTTGTAAAAAATATGATTCAAACTTCAATACGTGGTGAGATAACAGTTTGATAAAATTTTTTACTTTTGGCATCTTTTTTAATTCATGGAGAGGTGCTCGAGTGGCTGAAGAGGCACGCCTGGAAAGCGTGTGTACCCCAAAAGGGTATCGTGGGTTCGAATCCCACTCTCTCCGCAAAAAACTGTTCTTTGAGCAGGTTAGTAAAATAAAACAGGTATTTTTGTAACGTATTAAAAAAAGAAGAATATCAGAGGAATTTTAAATAAAATTGCATAAAACAAATTAATTTTTACCTTTGTCTTTCTTGAAATAATTAATTTTATAACTGAAAATCAATTTTCAAATCATGAAAAAATTAATCGCTTTATTTTCAATTATTGCCTTGGTTACATTAGGGTTATCTGCAAACATCATGGCACAGGATGTAACAAATCAGGATACAACAAATGTGCAGGCAACTGAAGATACTGTTTCGGCCGCTAATGCTGAAGCCGCGCAAGTCGTTGTTCAACAGCCTGAAAAACCGAAATCCTTTACTGAAGTTTTAAAAGAAAAATTCATCGAAGGGGGTCCCGGTTTTATGGGCGTTGTGTTGCTCGCCTTAATCTTTGGATTGGCTATTAGTATTGAAAGAATTATCTACCTGAGCCTTGCCTCGGTAAATGTCAGGAAATTGCTGAATAGTTTAGAAGAGGCTCTCAACTCGGGTGGTATTGAAGCAGCTCAGGAGGTTGTTCGTAATACACGTGGACCTGTGGCCAGTATCTTTAGCGAAGGCCTCAATCGCTATGGTGACGGCATGGAAGAAGTTGAAAAAGCTATTGTAGCTTATGGCAGTGTTGTTACCGGAAGGCTTGAAAGTGGCGTTAGCTGGATTTCCCTGTTTATTGCCGTTGCCCCTATGCTTGGATTTATGGGGACTGTAATCGGGATGATCGAAGCTTTTGATGCCATTGCAATTGCCGGCGATATTTCACCGACCGTTGTTGCCAGTGGTATTAAAGTGGCTTTGCTGACAACTGTCTTTGGTCTTATCGTGGCCATTATCCTTCAAATATTTTATAACTATATCATATCAAAGATCGAAGGATTGGTTAATGACATGGAAGACAGCTCAATTACATTCATTGATTTACTTACAAATTTTTCTAAAAAATAACGAAAAATGAAAGATAAAATTGCTAATGTCACAAAATGGATATTGTACATTTTACTTGCTTTTGTAACTCTTTTAGGATTGCTTTTTTATGTTCATGTCTTATCGGTTGGGAGTTATATTAGTTTGAGTATCCTGCTTTTACTTTTTGGTGTGGTCATCATGATTGTATCCCCGGTTTACGGGTTTATTTCGCATCCCAAAAATGCCTTGAAATTGTTGGCCAGCCTGGTACTCCTGGTGGTTATTGTCATTATCAGTTATTCACTGGCAGGAAATCAGTTTTCGGCTCTCCGTCTTGAAGAAATGAAAACAACTGCACAGGTAAGTAAACTGGTTGGAATGGGTCTATATGCTACCTATTCATTATTTGGCATCGCTGTTTTGGCTGTTATATTTTCATTCGTCATCAAACCTTTTAAATAAAGAAACCGTTATGGCAAAAAGACAAGTACCGGAAATAAACGCAGGTACAATGGCTGACATTGCGTTCCTGCTGCTTATTTTTTTCCTGGTTACAACAACCATGGATGTGGATACGGGGATCACAAGAATGCTGCCACCACCGGTTCAAAAAAATGAAAATATAAAAGTAAAAGAAAGAAACGTCTTAAAAGTTCTTGTCAACAGCCATGATATGTTGATGGTTAATGGAAAACGAATGGATATTAACGAATTGAAAAATAAGGTAGTTGATTTCATGACAGTTCATCCTAATAATCCGAATTATCCGGAAGTTGAAGAGAAAATGATAAAAGAACTTGGTAAAAAGATGCTGGTTTCAAAAGGGATCGTCTCACTGAAAAACGACCGTGGTACATCATATAAAATGTATATAAGTGTTCAGGATGCACTTGCTGCTGCATTTAATGAAATGAGAAACCAGACTTCACGCAACCTTTTTGGCATGGATTATCATCTGTTGGTAAATAAACAGAAAATAAAGGCTGTTAACAAAATCATCCCCATTCGTATTTCAGAAGCTGAACCAGAAAATATAGAAGCTAAATAAGATGTCAAGATTTAAATTAAAAAAAGGCCGTAGTCTCGGTGTGATTAATACCTCTTCGCTACCTGATATTATCTTCATACTTTTGTTCTTTTTTATGGTGACTGTCACCATGCGTGAAGTAACCTATAAGGTAAAAATCAATCTCCCGGAAGCTACACAAATACAAAAACTCGAAAAAAAGTCATTGGTAAGTTATATCTATGTCGGCCCTCCTGAAAATTCAAGACTTTACGGGACAAATACCCGAATCCAGTTGAATGGCCAGTTTGCCACATTGGGCGACATTCAGGAATTTGTTGTCACCCAGCGGCAGCAAAGATCCGAAGCGGACCGCCAAAAAATTACCACCTCGCTTAAAGTGAATAAAGATACACGGATGGGAATTGTTACCGACATTAAGCAACAACTGCGAAAAGCAGGAGCCTTCAAAATCAACTATTCAGCACATAAAAAAGCAAAAATAAAAAGATAGCGATTTTCTTGATAATGAATTTTTAAAAAAGGATGTTTCGGTATCCTTTTTTTATAACCCAAACCTTTCTACACCCTCTTTTCTGTAAAGAATGACCATAAGCCAAACAGTGATCAACAGGCTTCCGATGATGTAAACCGGATTTGGCGTTGCCCCGAAATCCCCCATCGAAACTTTGATCGAACCGTTATAATAGAGATAAAAAATAATGACCGATGAAGCATTATTTACAAAATGTGCAAAGATGGGTATCCAGATGCTTCTTGAAATTACAAAGAGGTAACCCAATAAAATACCAAGTAAAAAACGGGGAAAGAAACTGAAAAACTGGAAGTGGAAAAATGCAAAGAAAAAAGAAGTAATAATCACCGCGGCATGTACATTTCCGGTCAACTCTTTTAAAAGGTTTATTCCGGTTACCCTGAACAATAATTCCTCGCCAATGGCCGGTATTAAAGCAACGACCAGCAAATTGACCGATAGCCCTGTGAGCGTTCTGGTTTTTAGGAATGTTTCCGTAAGTTGTTCTGCCTGGCGTTCCTTATCTTTCATCCATTCCTCCAGAAAATGCAAAGATCCCGGAATCTTAATGTTTAGGTTCAGTTCAGTTAAATAATGGTTAAATGGCAGAATGGAATAAATCACCAGGGCAGCAATAAACAGGGCAAGTAGTTGCGGTTTTTTATCGAGTGTAAGATAATTAGATGGCGAAGGGCTGATTAGAAAAGCAAAAACAGCAACCGGAATGATGAAAAAGCCAAATTGGTTTATCAGTTGATAAAATTTCATAAAAGCAATGGCTGCCTGAGTATCGGGATGGGCTAAAAGCAAGGCTACCGATTTGAGGTCAACACCAAAAACCAACCTGCCGATCAGCAACCCGCTGAATGCTGTAACCAATGCAGATAAAATAATAATTGCCGATAACAGGAAAATCTTTCCCCAGGGTGACAAATCTTGAAGATAAACCAGACGTTTCATCAACTTTACTATCAAAAAGGGACAAATTTAATATTTTTGCATCCCCGTTTAAATTAATAGCAAAGAATCCCTGGTATTTATGGTGACTATCGGAAACATATCACTCGGAGATTTCCCCATTCTTTTGGCACCCATGGAGGATGTTACCGATCCCCCTTTCAGACATGTATGTAAAATGATGGGTGCCGATATGATGTACACCGAGTTTATTTCATCTGAGGGATTGATCAGGGATGCCGATAAAAGTGTGAAAAAACTTGATTTTGATGAGTTTGAGCACCCCATCGGGATTCAGATATTCGGGCATGATATTGATTCGATGGTCCGGGCTGCACAGTATGCCGAGATGGCTGCTCCCGATTTGATTGATATCAACTATGGGTGCCCGGTAAAAAAGGTCGTTGCCAAAGGAGCCGGTTCCGGCATATTGAATGACATTCCCAAAATGGTAAAAATGACCAGAGAAGTGGTCAAATCGGTAAATTTGCCAGTTACGGTTAAGACCCGGTTAGGCTATGATGACGAACACAAAGATATTGTTGAAATTGCAGAACGGTTACAGGATGTGGGCATCAATGCCATCACCATACACGGCCGCACACGGACACAAAAACCGCGTATTCCCGCCGACTGGACCTTGATTTCCGAAGTGAAGAACAATCCGGGGATGCATATCCCGGTGTTCGGCAATGGCGATGTTGTCAGTCCTGAATCGGCTAAAAAGTTTAAGGAAAATTATGCTGTTGACGGCATCATGGTTGGCCGGGCAGTTTATGGAAATCCATGGATATTCAGGGAAATAAAACATTATCTGGAAACCGGTGAGCTGTTGCCCTCGCCCGATATCCGTGAAAGGATAGAAATCAGCCTCATCCATCTGGAAAAATCAGTGGAATGGAAAGGGGAGAGAAGGGGCGTACTGGAAATGAGAAAACACTGGTCGGGTTATTTTAAGAATTATCCCAATTTTAAAATTTTCAGGCAACGTTTGATGGAAACGGTTTTGTTTGTTGATGTAAAAGCGATTTTGGAAGATGTCAGACAGTTCTACCGTTAATTGATTTTAAGGTCTTCCTTTAGGATTCCTCCTTCAAAAATATCCCGTATCCTTTCGGGTGCTTTAAGCAAATAGGTTTTTAAACCCAGTGCTGAAGCTGCCCGGATGTTGTTTTCATGATCATCAATAAACAGGGTTTTCGAAGGGTCCATTTCATGTTGATTGATAATAAATTCAAAGGCTTCGGGATCGGGTTTTGTCAAATGCGTGTCGAATGAAAAGTATGATTTTTCAAACAGATCATCAAATTCGCGATAGCCGAACCTCAACTGAAGATCCCTCACAAACAAATCATAATGAATCTCATTGGAATTGCTGAGCAGAAAAATCCTGTAATGCTCCCTGACATGTTCTATGACCTTTACTCTTTCACCCGGTATGTCAAAAAGCAATGCATTCCAGGCATCGTCAATTTCATGGTCACCGGCCTCAAAATTTAAAAACGATTTGACTTTGTTCCGGAAGACTTCAGGCGTATAAATTCCCCTTTCAAATTTTCTAATGATTTTATCAACAAACTCCCGGGTCTGTTCTTCATTCAATTTGGCAGCGCCCAGTTTTTCGAATTCTTTCATGGTCAGTTGGGGATTTATATCGAGGATAACACCACCAAAGTCGAAAATAATTGCTTGTATGTCCATAGTTTTCATGGCGGCAAGCTAATGAAAATATTTTAATTCCATTATTGAATTTGAGTGATAAATATTAACAGGCATTTTTCGATAAAACAATCTCATGGTCTTATGGTGAAATTTCGTCAAAAATTTTCTATTGACGTTTATCAGAAGTTTTTCAACGGTTTATCTTGCTAATTCAGCTTGATTATGTAATTTTGCATTCCGAATTTTACTTACGGTAAACCGGGCCTATAGCTCAGTTGGTTAGAGCACCTGACTCATAATCAGGTGGTCCCAGGTTCAAGTCCTGGTGGGCCCACAAGATTGAAATTTAAAGGGTTGTCTGTCAATAGATTGCAGCCCTTTTTATGTATAGTAAAGCGCCAGTAAAACGAATTTGATTTATTATTATACTAACCTGATTAATTCACAAATTCCCACATCTGTTTAATTTTTGCACCTCTTTAAGGACAGGGATAATGTTAAAACAGTCCCTTAATATCCTTCTTTTCCGGAATTTTACTCATGGCCCGTTCGGTCATGGCCGTGATGGACAGCGATGGATTTACGCCCGGATTGGCCGAGACGGCTGACCCGTCGCAGACGTACATGTTTTGATAACCAAAAACTTTCTGGTCAACATCAATAACGCCTTTCTCCGGATTTTCACCGATAACGGCGCCCCCGAGAATGTGGGCCGTTGAAGGGGCTCCGGTCAGTATATCGGTACTGATCATAAACGAATTGCCGTCAATCACTTTTTCCATTTCACCTGCCAGCCGTTTGGCCATGGGCATAAAGGGGGTAGGCTTCGGGCCGGTGGACATGGTTGATTTCAGGCTGAACAAGCCCCTTTTGAATTTGATGGTGCTGTCGAGGTGCTGCATGAAAAGCAAAATGACAGAGCGTTTTGAAAAGTCCTTCGTGAAATATACCCTGAACCATCTTACAGGATGGGTAAACAAGTATTTCAGCAATTGACCTGCCCTGTTACCAAACGTGTTTCCAAAGATCATGGGTGCTCCGAATATTTTCCAGAATCCCGATCCTTCACCGTAACGTACAGGTTCAACGTGGCCGTTCTCATCGGGGGGAAAGATGGATCCGATGGCGATCCCCCTGGAGAAATCAAAATCTTTTTTTGAGGTCAGGACCATTGAGAGGTTTTCGTTATTGGTGCGGACATGGTCGCCAACCTGTGATGACAAGTGCGGCAGACGTTTCTTCTCTTTCATGTCCAGAAGCAGCCGTACCGTACCCAGTACGCCTCCGGAAAAGATAATCCCTTTTGCTTTAATTGTCTGATGGGTTTTGATCAGTTTTGTTGAACTTTTAAAACGGACCAGGTAACCATCCGAACCGTCCGGTTTACCGGCAGGTTTTACTTCGGTCACTTTTCTTTCTGCCAATATCTGTGCCCCGTGTTTTTGTGCCAGGTACAGGTAATTTTTGTCAAGTGAGTTTTTGGCATTGTTGGGGCAGCCGGTCATGCACTGCCCGCAATAAACACAACCGCTGCGGTTAGGCCCTTCGCCATTGAAAAACGGATCGGGCACTTCTTCTTCGTCAACGCCGCCGTTTTTCCCGAAAAATACACCTACATTGGGGGCTTCAAATTCTTTTTCTTTCCCGAGGTTTTTAGCCACTTCTTTCAGCACCAGGTCGGCATCAAAGAATTTCGGGTTTCGGGTCACTCCCAGCATCCGTTCGGCTTCCGTGTAATGAGGCGCGAGCTCTTTTTCCCAGTCGGCCAGCCCCTTCCAGTTTCCGCCCGAAAAGAATGTTGAATTGGGTCGCGGCAGCGTATTGGCATATACAAGCGAGCCGCCACCGACCCCTGTTCCGCTCAAAATACCCACGTGTCTGAAAAAGGTGAGTTTGAAGATGCCGTAAAATCCAAGGAAAGGCAACCACATCCACCTTTTCAGGTGCCAGTTGTTTTTTGGGAAATCATCGCCGGAAAACCATTTTCCTTTCTCGATGACGAGAATTTTGTATCCTTTTTCCGTTAATCGCAATGCCGATACTGATCCGCCAAATCCCGACCCGATAATTACGTAATCATATTCTTGTAAAACCTGGTTTTTCATGTGTTTAAAATATTTAATCATGGGCGCTTCATTTATTTTCTTTAAGCGTTTGTTAACCCCGCAATGCTGAGACAAGAATTTGCGGTAAACGGAATATTTTCCTGTCATACTCAAATTGCGTGATCCGTTTCGTGGTCATGTGAGCTGTTTTGTTGGTTACAAACCACGGTGGTTTTGGCGGAGCCAGGTTTAATGCCCTCGGCAATGTGCGGAACGGTCCGAAAAGTACCGATTTCTCTGTATGGTCCAGCATCAGACTGTTGTGCACCACACCAATTCCGCTTTGAATATCATCGTAAGTATGTCCCGGATAAGCTCCCCATGCACACTGCGGCAGCATAAAAGTTACGGCGTTCCAAATGTTTATGCCAATGGCGCCGTATTTCAGATTTGCAATATGATCTTCGAACTCATTACCCAGTTCTTTTATGGTTTTGGGATGGATAAGCAGGGTTGCCCCGAGTGTTCCGTAAAGCTCTTCGTTACAAAAAGTGATGGCATTACGAAGGTAGTCCGATGGAGTATCACCCTTAATGTATGTCTGGACCAGCATGGCTCCGAATAATTCATGAGTGAAAGCATATTCGTTGTTGTTTCCCGGTTTTATTCCGGAGACCAGTGTTCGCGGGGCATCATCTCCGATTTGCTCGGCGGCTGGATAAACTTTCACAAGTTCTTGTTGGCGTTGTGTTGTTCCCGGATAAAAGGGCTTACGGGGAGGAAGCGATTTCAACAGTTTACGAACTTCATCCAGCAGGGATTCCGATTTGTCCCATTTTTCGGGGAGGACCAAAACCTGGGCGGCAACACAATTATATCCTCCGTTGTGCACCTTGGCGGTAACAATATTTTCAGCCTGAAAACGGATATCGGCTTTGTTCCATGGGCCGGGAACCACGATCAAAGGCCCCACATTGCCCAGTTCGCCGGTGATGGTTTTACCGGGGTCCAACACAGGGCGGTTTTCCTTTTTCCTTTTTTTCCCTTCGGGCCCTCTCCCGAAAACAATGGCATTGAATGTCTTCTCGCTACCCGTAACATGGATTGTTTCGATGCCGGGATGCCTGGTGAGATATTCGCCCGTTTCGGCGTCACCGGTAACGATTCTCAAAAAATCATCTTTTATCAATGTTTCTGCAATTTTTATAAACAGGGGTGCCAGGTAGTCATTGACAGGGTTTGTTTTCATGATGACCACTTCCCCTTTCACGAACAGTTTATATAGTACGTCTAAAGGAGAAATGGAATTGACGTTGCCGGCACCAAGCACAAGGCTTACTTTGCCTTTGGGCTCTTTTTGACGGTAAAAGGAGGCGATATGGCCGGTGAGGTTATTTTTTGAGACACCTTCCTGCATCCAGACTTCTGCTTTGGTCTGATTAAAAAGCAGGGAATCATAAATATCAAAAGGGAAGACTGTCAATTTTAGCTGTCCGTTTTTTCTTTGGGATATCTTTTTGATGAGTATTTCCGGATTTCCCTTTTGAATATGTTCAAGTGTTTTGATATAAGCACGAATGGCTTTCAGGAAGGCCCACGGGCCGGTGCTCCATTCCTCACCAGCCAGTGGAGACCCTTTTTCAATCTGTTTGTTTTTTACCGACAAATCAACCCACTGTTGTGCCAGCCGGCCTGTTCTGTTCCGCACATCCTGAAGTTTGGCAATCTTTTGTTCAACAGGCAAAACAGCCCACCTGTTTTTAGCAGCCTGTAAAAGGTTGATGTATTGATCAATGTCTTTAAATGTTTGCATTTTGGGGAAGTTGGTTTAAGGGTTTGGCTTTGCTCATGCTTAATTAAAGATAAATAACATGAGTAAAAATACAATTTATTCTGAAAACCGATTCCTCATTCACTGCATCTCCGGAAAGTAATCCGTTTAGAAAAATACTCTCCAAATTAAATTTTATCGATTAAGGAAAATATAATCTTTATATTTGTTTAATTGTTATAATCAGTTTAATCGGATGATGTTAGGAAAAAAGAAGAATAAGAATTACAAATTCAAAAGCCTTCACCCGTATTCATGGAGTAGGGTGGTGAGCAATGTTAAAAAGTTCAGAAAGGTTTACGACCGCCTGGAGCTTAATTATTTAAGTGTTGAACTTGAGTTTTACAATAAACTGTTTGACGAGAAAGACTGGGAAGCCAACATTGTTTTGAAAGCGTTTACCGTTGACGATGGAAAGAATACCACCGAACATTGTGTTGAAAACAAAACGGTTGAGGTTCCGTCTGACCAAAACATCATCAGGGTTGATTATGGCTGGGGGAATGATGAATACGGTAAATACTGGCAGAAAGGCCATTACATCTGGGAAGCTTACATTGAGGATGAACTGGTGGGAACGGCTGATTTTTATATCGAAGACCATGGCCTGGTTTCGGGGGGTAAAAATCCGTATTTTGATGTTTTAACACTTCGTACTTATGAAGCACCTTATGGTGACGTGGACATTGACAAACGCAATTATTACAAAAAGTTTGACATGAACAAAACCCGTTATATCATGGGGGAACTCCGGTTTTCCAATAAGCTGACCGAAGAATGGTTGTGTGAGTTGTTCTTTAATATATACGATGACACCGGCCAATTGATTGGTTCCAGCGATACGATGTTGCTCATCACCCCGGAAAAGGAGGTGGGGGAAACGTTTACTGTCAGCTCGGGATGGGGAACCCGCGACCCGGGTTCATGGATTGAAGACAATTACACCATGGAGGTGTTGTTTATGGATACGGTTGTGGCCATCATCCCTTTTGGTATCGGAACGGAGTTTGTTGAACGCATCAGCGATTATGAGGCGTTGCTGAACGAAGATGTATCAGCCCAATTCCAGCCTAATTTGCGTGGGGTAACGATTACTGAATCTAAAGAAGAAGTAAATGATGAAACGGAAAAAGCCGTCGAAACTTCTTCCGAATCCGATAATTCAACCGAAACGGATCAGCCGGAGATTGTCGTTGATGACATGCCGCTGGAAGAAATCATGCTTGATCTGGATAAGCTGATCGGGCTGGAAAAAATTAAAGAAAAGATACGCGAATACGTTGACTATCTGAGCTATTTACAAATCCGTGAAGAAAAAGGCTTTAAAGAAGATGAAGAAATTTCATTGCATGCTGTCTTTACGGGAAACCCGGGAACAGGCAAAACAACGGTTGTTAAACTATTGGGGAAAATATACCATGCTTTGGGTTTATTGTCCAAAGGACCTGTGCAGGTGGTAGAAGCCAGTGACCTGATATCAGGCTTTGTAAGGCAAACCGGAACGGCAACAAAAGAAGCCATCAAAAAAGCACGTGGGGGCATTTTGTTTATTGACGAAGCCTACATGCTTTTTAAAGAAGGGGGTGGTGGCGATTTTGGCCCCGAGGCCGTAGCCGCATTAATTACCGAGATGAGTGACGGGGAAGGGGATATCGCCATTATGGTTGCAGGCTATCCCAAAGAAATGGAGTCTTTTCTCAATTCCAATCCGGGGTTGAAATCCAGGTTCAGGAATCATTTTCATTTTGAGGACTATACACCTGACGAACTGGTGCGGATTGCAGAATATGCAGCCAAAGAACGCGATGTTTATTTCTCAGCAGGGGCAAACAAAGAAATTGAAAAGATTGTTACCAATGCTTACCGGAAGCGCGACCGCACTTTTGGCAATGCCCGCTTTGCCCATGCCCTGGTTGATGAAGCGAAAATGAACCTCGGCATCCGCCTGATAAAAAATGAAGATACTGATGATCTTACAAAAAAACAGCTTTCTGAAATTCAAAAAGAAGATATTGAAGACGTTAGCGTTATCAAGGATGAAAAAATACTGAAATTGCCCATTGATCAGGAACTTTTAAAAGAAGCCCAGGCGGAACTGGACAAACTGACCGGCCTGGATAACATAAAACAGGAAGTTTATGATTTGGTTAAACTGGCCCGGTATTACAAGGAAATGGAACGTGACCTGTTGAAAGTCTTTTCGATGCACAGTGTATTTACCGGTAATCCGGGAACGGGAAAAACAACGGTTGCCCGGATCATGGGCAAGTTTTACAAAGCGCTGGGTTTGCTGGAAAGGGGCCATTTGATTGATGCCGACGGCAGTGACCTGGTGGCCGGATATGTTGGACAAACGACAAAAAAAACAATGGATTTGATTCAGCGGGCACAGGGGGGTATTTTATTCATTGATGAGGCTTATGCCCTGACGGAGGGCCGTAACAATGAATTTGGAAAAAAGGCGGTGGCTACGCTGATCAAACAAATGGAAGACAAACGGAAAAGTTTCGGGCTGATTGTTGCCGGGTACACGCAAAACATGGAACAGTTCCTCGAATCCAATCCGGGCCTCAAGTCCCGTTTCGACCGCACCTTTCAGTTTAAGGATTTTACCGAAGAAGAACTTTATGCCATTGCATTGATGATGTTTGGGCAACGGTCGCTCAAACCCGACAAGGAAGCCGCAGCACATATCAAAAAATATTTGTCCTCGTTGTATGCCAATCGCGATAAATTTTTCGGCAATGCCCGTTCGGTCAGGAAGATGGTGGAAAAAGCCCACCGGAACCAGGAATTGAGAATGGCTTCTTTGCCCAAAACAAAACGAACGGCAGAAGCTATGAACAAACTGGTTTTGAAAGATGTGCAGGAATTTAAAATTGAAGAGCCAGGACGCCGGACCGGGCTGGGGTTTAGATATGGGAATTGATTTTAGGCGCCAGATCGTTCTGCTTATTCTTTTTTTAATGGGACGTTGCGGAATTCAATTACCTTTCCGGGATACTGTTCAAAGAGTATCTGAAGCAAAACAATTTTATTTGCATCTGTCGACATTTTATCAAAGCGGAGTTCCAAATTTATTGAAGTACCTGCAAACATCTTCATTTTAAAATTATTTGGATATTCATACATTGGTGTCGTACTATTTCCAGCTTTAATTGATGTTATTTTAACCCCCTGGCTCAAGATACTGTGTTAAAATCCAAATTTATTTTCATTTTTTTCTCAAAATGTTTTATTAATTTTGACATAAGCCGAAAGAAGACTTGGTTTCTCCATTACCTGATGTCAATCAATGATCTTCATTTATGCCGCATTGTTTTGCTGCCAGAATTGGTAAAATTTACTATTCGGATTTTTCCGCCATCTGACAACGGCAAATGTAACGAAGTAAGTTCCGTAAGGATTATGGAATTTGTACTTACTGCTCATGTTTCAAAGATAAGCAGAACTTCCTGATTAGCGTTGTTTTTACTTGTTATGCTGGTTTCCGCTGTTTAGCTTCGCACAAGTCTCGCTTACGCACCGGCAGGGCGGGAAGACTCGCGCGAGGGGGGATAGTTTTGGCTGCGTCAGTTCTTTTTGGGATAGTATCGCTTTTGTAAATGGGAAAAGGTATAATGCCGATTAGCCTGAAGGAAAGAAAAAAAGGGGATGGTAATTTGTTCGCCATCCCCGTGAGTTAGTGAAAAACCTTATTTCTTTTTCTTAAATAAGTAATGATATTCACTTCCGTCTTTTGTGGCAACGGCATAATTGTTGACATAGCCCCAACCGTTTTTATCCATAAAATTTAAAGCATGAATCACGCTGTTGAATTTTATAGCTTTCCCGCCAGCACCTTTTATTGTTTGTGCTTTCCATGAAAATTTTTGACCGTAATCTACAATCACCACATATTTCATGCTAAACCCGGCTGCTTTCGCTACCAGCTCACAATAATTGATGTCTAATTTATTGATATCTACATCATTAACCGTAACCTGCGAGAAAGCAGAAAAACCGGTGAGAAAAAATAATGAAATAAAAATAACAACTAACTTTTTCATAAACATATTCATTTAATTAAAATACCTACTCTATTATAGCTTTTCGGTAACTGCTTCCTACTCTTTGTTTTTATATGGATTTTCGGAAAGTTCCATAAATTTTGATGGTCGGTATTTTACCATCAATTGTCACTATGGGTGGATAACCCTTTAATTTAATCCGGCACGTATGTTATCATGTTTTTTAAAATATAGGATTAGAGTATTAATCATTCCTCTGTTTATATTTTTATAATTAATCATTCTCCCTGTGTGAACAGACGGGTTAACCAGCCTGTTAATGGGTGTTTCGTAATTAAAAATTTGTTTTACCAATTGTCTTCCATTTACCTCTTAATAAAAGTTCTTGTAATGGAATGGCTTCCTTTTTGATCCTTTAGTTTTAAAGTGTAAAGCCCCGGATTAAGTTTACTGCAATCAATTTGCAAACATGCTTCATTCATTTCCTGTTGAATGACAAGTTGCCCCATCAAATTATAAACAAACAAACCGGTTGCTCCTGTAATTTCTTGCAATTCAATATTTAATGTAGCATTCACCGGATTGGGATACAGATTAATATTTTCATTGGCCGGAAAAGATTCAATGGCTGAGTTGTATTCAGGATCATAAATACCTATTCCACCGCCATCGGTGCTGACCCAGATATGCCCGTCCTGGCTTAGTTCCAATCCGGTGACGTTGTCATCCGGAAGGCCGGAAGTCTGTTTTGTATAAAATATCCAGTCGGTACCGTTAAACCGGCCAAGTCCTGCATTTTCAAATCCGATCCAAAGATTTTTATCGGTATCAAATAACAGATCAACAACTTTTGCATCCGGAAAATCAGATACTTTTCCTTCCTTAATAATGTTCCAGTTTGAGCCGTCAAAAGTTGCGATGCTTTTGTTGACAAATGCAATCCATAATGGCCCGTCTGTTGTTTCGGCCATATAAGTTGGTGTGTTTCCCGGGATGTCAGAATTATCAGTATCAAAAATCGTCCAGTCATCCCCATCTTTTTTAACCAGGCCGCCATCTTGTGTTCCAACCCAAAGAACGCCGGTATGGCTTTCCAAAACGGACAGAACATTCTTTACAGGCAAAGGAGAGTTGTCTTTATTGTAAACGAGCCAACTGCTTTCGTTATAAATACCGAGGCCTCCGTCAAAAAGCAGCCCGGCAGCCGTCAGCCCGACATATTCAAATCCATCGGTGCCGATACCCAAACAAGAAACATTATTGGATGTCAGGTTTGAATTATCTGTATTAAACACCGAATGGCTGGTTCCGTCATAATGGAATACCCCTTCTCCCGTCGCTATAACAATGTAACCCGCCGGGCTGCTTTTCGCTACGTTGAATGAGCTGATCCATTCAAATTCAATCCAGTCTGTACCATTGTATTCATAAGCATGGCTGGGTGTCACCAAACCACCGGGCGTACCGATAAATACATTGCCGTCAATAGGAATGCCTAATGATATAATTCTATCAGAAGGCAGGTTGGAATTCGATGGGTTTAAAACTGACCATGTGCCCTGACTCATTGCCATGCCGGCACCCAATAAAATGACCACTAAAACAAGTAATAATTTTTTCATTTCATGAATATTAAATTTGATTAGCTACTCTTTCGATTTTCGCTTAAACTCGCCTCCTTCTTTTATTTTAGATGGTTTTGTGAGGTTACTTTCCATCTTTATTATTCACGTTTAAAACAAGCCCCACAACCATTTTAAAACACCCCAGACAAGCTGGACTACTAAGATAACGAGGCCGATTATTATCTTAATCACCCACCAGAGGATCCATAGAATCTTCACCACAAGCCAAACAATAAACGTAATGATTATTGAAATTCCGGTAGCATTGAGTAAAGCCCATACGGCCAGGAAGATGGCGGAAATTACAAGTGTAAAAACAATCCCCGTTACTACTCTGAGAATGGCAGAAGGAATGTGATGTCCGAATTTCTTTATCCATGATTTGGCTGAAAGGAAAGCCAGGAAAATCAGAAACACAGAAAACAGCGTTTGTGACCAGGCATGATAGGGATAGAGAAAATTATCCGGATTGTTGATGAAGGAAACATAGCCGAACATATAATTCACTTCTGAGAAATAGGTGTAAGCGACAAAACCGCCGAAGAAGATTGACAGCAAGAAGGCAATTACAGCCCCCAGCCCATAAGATTGATCTAGTTTATCTTTTACAATTTCCAGGGCCGTGCTTACCTTTAGCTTCATCTCGAAAACATCAATTTTGTAAGCTTTGGTAAGAAACCGTGAAGCGCGCGAATACAGAAAAAACCGTTTGGCAGCGATTCCCTTTTCCCAATATTCGTAAGCCACTTCGTAAATGGGGCTGAGCCCGGGGATAACCTGATAATTGCTTCCGGTAAAGGCCATTACATATTCTTTCCCTTTTAACTGATAGCGGAGCTCCCAGGTGTCAATACAGGAAATATCCAATTGCTGAAACTGCATGCTGTGGGTTTCAGTCTCCTCGTCACCGGCTTGTTTGATGAATTTATTAATATAAGAATTGAGATGATGATCTTTGGGCAACTGATTTTCTTTCAGGGCATCCGCCTTTTGAGAAAAAACAACCTTAGATTCATAATTGGGAAATTCATCTAAAAATTCCGGGAAGCTTTCATAAATGTCTTCATGGATTACACAAGTTTTCTTATCGGTATATTCGAGTTTCCGTTCGATATAAAAATGGTGCATCAGTTGTGTTTTCCCATCGCATACAGGGCAAACAACGCGACCGGTACCGAGACAGGTAGGACATATTATTTCGCCTCGGCCCTTACATCGCGGGCAGGTTACTTTTCCATCACCACCGCAAGTTTTACATGTCAAACGCCCGGTTCTGCCACAACTTCTACAGGGTTCACTCACAGTTTCATAGTAGGTTTTCGTTTCATTATGTCCCCCATTTCCGTCAGGGTTCTGCACCCAAACAGTCTTAGATCGGGCAACCTGTTTTTTTGAATAACCAGAGCCGCCGCAATTGTCACACCGATAATCTCCTCTTCCGCCACACGAATCACATTGCACCTTTTTGGCTCCACGACATTCAGGACAGGTAATCATTTTATGGCCGTGGCAGGTATTACAAGTCATCCATCCCCTGGCCTCGCAGTGGTGACAGTCGGCTACATATTGCGAACCATTGACGTAATACTTATCTGTGGTATCAATAAAATCATTGATCTCACTGAGCGAAATATCCCATGAATTAAAATCAGACAGTTCATGGTACTTCCTTGGAGGGATTTTTTGTCCGGTGAAAGGCTCATGATCCTTATGCTTGGACCTTTCTTCATACTGGCTTCTTAAGCGAACAGGATAAGCAGGTTTGTGCCAAATGCTCTTGACTGTAATTTTATCGCCAAGGTTTTTATAGGGATGGTGAGGAATACTATTCGCCCATTGATTGATACTTTGTCTTAGTGCATTTTCCAGTTTCTTATTGCCACTTACGTCTTTTTCATAACTATATTTTTCACTCATTGTTTTCCTGTTTAAATGGTTCAATTATTGAATTTGACCAGCTTCTTCACCCCCGTTCTCCGGAGGTTCTCCATCTTCAACGTTCTCATCTTCCGTCGTCTGCTCTTTGATTGCCTCTTTGTCAACTAATTTAATGGTGTCATTTTCGGGTCGTTCAGGATCCAATAACCGGGTGTGGATAAAGAAAGTTTTCACAAACAAAACCACAACAACAATCAGGAAAACAAGAAGGAACCATGGCAGGAATATTGACATGGCTATTTGGGGGCTTTTGTTTGCCTGAACAAATAAGTGTTCGGCCTGATACCCATACACCCTCCAGAAAGTCGGGTTGAGTGAATCGGCGGCAAGCACACTGTCCACCGCCAGGCGATTGAGTTTGTAAACTTCTTTTACCGGCTCAACACCGATGCCTTTGAACGCTTCGAAGAGAGGGGATTCACCAATTGAGTGAGTTGAATCAATTGTATAAACCTCTTCAAGCGTCAGGGTCCTTGTTTTACGGGGCTTAACAACGGATGCCGTGTCTTCGTTTTGTGCCAACAGGCTCAGGCTAAAGAACAGGGCTAACATTAAAGGGATAAATATTTTCATAAATTTTTGGTTTTTATTCAATAATCAGGAGGCATAACTTTTTCACGTAATTATTGATTTTTATTTATTTGAACAGTTGGTTTTTGAAAATGTGGCCGCTCATTAAAATGAAAAATATCCGGAGCGATTTCAGATAGAATGCTTAAAAATACTAAAAATCCGGGAACGAGTACTTGTTTTTTAGAAAGTTGGAAACATTCTAAATAAGGAAATCTTATAATGAACCGGTGGTTATATTATGTCCCTTACAGAATTATTCATCTTCCGCCAACAGTTCGTCAATCATTTTTGCGTCAGCCGCAGATTTTTCTGTTTCCCCAAGGTTCGAATAGATTTTACGTCGCGTGCTGTAGGCAGAAAAGTAGCGTTTGTCAATTTCGATGGCGCGGTTGCAATCAACCAGTGCTTTGTCTAATCTATTCAGTGCATAAAAAGCGTCAGCCCTGCCCGTAAGATAAAACGGGTCATCCGGTTTGAGTTGGCAGGCCGAATCCAGGTCTGTCAGGGCCTGCCGGGCTTTTTTCAGGGAAAGCAACATATCGCCCCGGCAATAATATGCGAGTGCATTTTTTTGGTCGAGTTCAATGCTTTTATTGTAATCGGCCAGTGCTTTTTCATATTGCTTCAATTGGAAAAAAGCATCGCCACGGGTAATGTATGTAACAGCATCATCCGGGAAAAGTGAAAGATAAACTGTGCCTCGCCCGATGATTTCTTCAGGATTCTCTTTTTCTTTCTGCCTGCCGTTGAGCAGATCAAGCCATTCTTCCGCATGGGTTTCCGATGGGTTGCCGTACAAATCAGGGTGGCCGCCGGTGTTGAAATAATTTTCTAAAAAGTCGGTAAAATTAGCAGAAACAACAAACCAGCCCGATGCCGGCGCGTCGTGAAATGCTGCAAGAACTTTCGACTCTTCTTTCCTGAGTGTGTTGTCAACAAAAACCAGTTTTTCATCTTCAGGGGTGATACAAAAAGGGATGTAAGGGTAGAAGCCTTCGTAACCGGGTTTCAGTTTCCAGTCATCAAGGGAAAGGCTTTCGTATTCTTCAATAATTTCATCAATGCTTAAAATCCGGGTGCTGATCCGTTTTGCCTCATCAAATTCACCGGTCATGATCATACTGTCTGCTTCGCCATCTGCAATAAATCCACCATCAAAATTGCGCAGAAAGGTTTTAAACGAATTGGGGAGCCGGACGCCGAATGACTTTTCAAAAAGCCCAATCTTTTCGGCGGAATCCGGAGTGCCGAAATATCCGTTTAACCTTTCCCTGCTAACCGCATCCTGAAGCTTTTCGATGACTTCGTTGATATTACCCGCTATTTTGGTCATTTCACAATTGTTATTTGAAGATTTTTTGTTTTTTGATTTTTGTTATTTCAGTTAGTCGGGATGCAGCCGTGGGATATTATCATCGTCGAAAGATGAACGTTTGATCTTTGGTTTTTTCCTGCGGATCTTCGGCTTATGTTTTGGCTTCTTCGTTTCTCTTTTCTGTTTTCTTTCGGACTTTACATCCTGCTCCCATTCTTTTACTTCCGCTTTGAATGAAGATAAGCCCTTTCGAAATATTCCCGAAGTTGTTTCTTCATCCGTATCAGGCTCATCGCGGTAGCGGGATTTTCTTCGTGAAAAGAAAAGAAATTTAATAACCTTCCAAACGAGATAGACAATACTAAAAAAGACGATCAGTCCGAGAACAATAACTGTCAGGTCAGCCATTAAAAAGCTCAAAAAACTGTAAATAATAATCCTGGCCGGTGAATAAATGCCGTGCATTTTTATGCTTTCGACAATGATCAGAACAAACAGTGCAAGATAAAGCAGCATTATAATATTCAGAAACCAGACAAAATTACCAGAGGTGAACAGTACTGACAGGCCGTGTTGTTTTACCAGTTCAAATGAAAAATAATTGTAAACGGCCGAGCGGCTTTTCAGTGAGGCAACGGCGATCAGCACGGAAATAAAAGCCGATGTCTTCAGCGGCCACCAGTTGGTTTTGAAATAATTATCCCGGCCAATGACGAGGTAAAAATAATATTCGGGGATAAAGCCAATGGAAAACGGAAAACGATAATACCAGTTAAAACCTGTGAACGCCCTGTTGGCTTTTGCTGAAAAGTACTCGTCCAGCCGGCCGGCCCCTTTCAATCCGTACCGGATGGATACCCCCAGCAGAAAAACCGAAACGGCAAAGAGAATGATTGATATTAGAAAGTTTATCATTTAATTATTGCCTGTTCAAAGTTAAACAATTTAATCAAATAGGTGCTTTTCTTTTTGTTGTTTGTAATGTGTCCTTTTATACCATGGATTTTTACAGGTTGAATATTTTGGCTAAATTTTATTTTGATGTGCTGGACTAAATTTTACCTTTGATTGAAAAAGGTAAAATGGGAGAAGAATTGCATAAAAAGCTGATAGAATTAATTGCCCCGGAAGAGGTCAATAAACATTTTAAA
>CAJVWU010000022.1 GCA_913009755.1 uncultured Bacteroidia bacterium | reverse complement strand
ATTTGTTTCTGCAACCCATAAACTTATTGAAGTGTTTATATTTTCGATATTTGCACACCCTTCAAGCTTGACGTCAAATACGGCAGCCTACAGTAGATAAAATATTGATGCTTTTTAGAGTGGACTCTTATATATTTAGCACAAAGATAGAAAAAAGGCACAACGGTTAACTTTCCGTGTGCCTTTGTTCTTTTAAAGGTTGTTTTCTTTTTATTTAATGATCTTTCGGGTGAAAGTGTTTTCGCCGTCAGTTATCTGTATGATATATACGCCTTTGCTAAAACCGTCAAAATTAACTCTAACCTTATTTCCGGCCGAATAAAACGAAACCAGATTTTTCCCTGATAGATCCATAACATTGATATTTCTCGTTTTGGATGGTTCATTTGGGAAATAAATATTCAGTCTGTTTTTCACCGGATTAGGGCCCACCGTAAAAAATACCGGTGATTTCGATTCTTCTATACCTACGGTAATGCTATTTACTTTTTCCATGGTCCAGTGATCCGGGTCAACCGTTATGCCTGTTACATTTTTACCGGTGTAAACCGAAAAGTTATTCACATTGTCCGTTTGCTCAAACCGGACGATGGTGTCAGTTCCGTCATCAAAATTCAATTTATAATCCATAAGCATTTTAAACAATGGTGTTGAAGAAGAGGCTGACTGAGTGGCCGTCAAATAAAATGTTCCGCTTAAATTGTACCATTCAAGATCATAAATCGGGTAGCCTTCCCCATAATACCATTGGTTAAAGAAATCTTCAAAATCCATGCCCGTTACATCTTCAGCAACATTTTTAAAATCGTCGCCGGTAGCCGTACTATCGGCAAAATCACTTTGGTAAGTTTGTAAAACCAAAAAGAAAATGCTGTCATCCTGAATTTCGTGCCTCAGGGTATGGATGATGGCGGCCCCTTTATCATACGAGAGCCGGCCATTGAATATCCGCCATTCATTTCCCTGATAAATCTGGTCTTCCGGTATATAAACACTACCTCCCGGTTTTGACATGGCGCTGTTTTGGGCATTGGTAATAAAGGCTTTTCCGCTTTCCCAACCGTTGATAAATTCTTCGGCAAGGCAGTTTGCATACGTTGCAAAACCTTCATTAACCCAAATATCGCTCCAGGTCGCACAGGTTACGTTGTCGCCAAACCACATGTGCCCAAGTTCATGTGAAACAAGATGAAAAGAAAATCCGCCAATTGTTGTCATTGTCTGATGTTCCATGCCCCCTCCCAGTTCAGTTAAACAATGACCGTATTTTTCTTCATAAAAAGGATAAAGGGAAAACAAATGCGAGTAAAGGTCAATAAACTGTGCTGTCCTGTCAATGTTGTCTTTGTTATTATCAAGACAAGCTTGTGAATTATAAATCAGGTTTTGGATCAATACCGAATCCCCGTTTAATTGTTCGGGGTGCGCATAAACATCATAAACCATATAATCGGAAACAGCAAATGAAATCAGATAATAATCAATTGGATATTTGGTTTTCCATTCGTATCTTGTTTTTCCGTTTCCAAGATTTACAGTATTTGTCAGCAATCCTTCGGACCCGGCCATATTTGTTGAATCGGTTGTGATGAATATCCATGCTGAATCGGCCTTGTCTTCCAGGTCTTGTTTCACCGGAAACCATTCTTTGGCAGCAAAAGGTTCAGACAGGGTCCAGGTAACGTGTTTTTGATATTGCGAGTTGTATGCAGTCGAAAGTCCTGAAAAGAATCCTCCCGAACCCGGGTCTCCGTGGTAAAATATCTGAGCCGAGAAATTATTACCGGCTGCAATTTCCCCAACCGGAACCAAAACATTGTCTCCCTCATAAGAATATGATGTGTATTGTGTCCCATCCAAAAAGATAGAATCAATCGTCATGACAGAAATAAGTTCAAAAGCGAAAGTGTCAAGAACAACTGTGCTTTCGGCATTAATGGTTACATTTCCTGAAACAAATGTTGAATTATCGCTGACGTTAATGTCGAGCCAATAAAATTTAACGTCATAATCGTCCATGTATCTGCTTTGCCAGTCGTAAAGAAATTGCGGGCTCAACGGTGACCGGGCATCAACATTGTTCATGCCCTTGCCATCAATGTTAAAATTATTATTCCACTGTCCAAAAAAAGTTAGCGAAAAAAATAAAAGAATAAGTACTGTTAAACTACGTTTCATAATTATATTCATGTTATAGTAATTGATAATATATTTGCCAAAAGTAAGAATATTTAATTCTAAGGTTCAGACACACGATTACAAGGTAAGGTTGTCCATGGAAAACGATTTTAACATATTGCTGACAAAGATTCGGGGGTTTGTAAAAAAATATTACAAAAACCAGATGTTACGGGGCTTGATACTCAGTCTTTCCATCATTGTTACACTGTTTCTTGCTGTTGATCTGGTGGAATATCTCTCCTGGAGTAGTGTTCTTGCGCGGACAATTATTTTTTATTCTTTCATTGCTATTGTTACGGGTGTTTTTGTTTATTATGTGATCATCCCTTTTTTTAAAATTCTTCATATCGGTGACACAATTTCTAATGAAGACGCAGCGCTCATCATTGGCCGTCATTTTCCGGAAGTAAGCGACCGGCTGCTCAATGTATTACAATTAAAAAATCAGGTTCGTGAATTAAGCGGGAAAAGGGAGATGGATCTTTTGATTGCCGGCATTGAGCAAAAATCTGCTGCACTTACTCCTGTTCCGTTTAAAAATGTTATCAAACTTAAGGAAAACAAAAAATATTTAAGATATTTCATCCCCCCGGTTATCATAATTTTTATGATAATGATTATTTCCCCGGCCTTTATTATAGGACCTTCAACAAGAATTGTCCATCATTCGGCTTATTTTGAAAAGCCTTTGCCTTATCAGCTTACCATCCTGAATTCAAAGTTGGAAACATTGCAACACGAAGATTTTACCTTGAAGGTAAAAATCACGGGAGATGAGGTGCCGGACGGGGTCAGTGTAACTGACGGCATTTATGTTTACCGGATGGCGGAGCTAAAACCCGGATTATATGAGTACACTTTCAAAGATTTAAATAATGACATCTGGTTTCAGCTAAAAACAGATGATTACTTAAGTGAAAAGTACAAAATAAAAGTTTTTCCAAAACCTGTCATTTTCAGTTTTGATGTAAAACTCACTTATCCTGCCTACCTGAAAAAGAAAACGGACATTATTCAAAATTCCGGGGATATTATCGTTCCCGAAGGCAGCCAGATTACCTGGACGATTTACACAAAAGATGCACGTCATGTTATTTTCAAAAAAGGGGATCAAAAAATCATCCTGAATTCAGGCAACGGCAATTCATTCACGTATTCCACAAAAGCAAACAGTAATTTTTATTATACGCTGATGGCGGAAAACCAATTTGTTAAAAATTCAGACTCGTTAAATTTTTCCGTTCAGGTAATTAAAGATCAGTATCCTGCAATTGAAGTAAACCAGGCACAGGATGAATCCCTTTTCGGAAACCTTTATTTTACCGGTGTCATTAGCGATGATTACGGATTTCATTCATTGAAATTTTTCTATAAAAAAGAAGATCAGGAAAACACAAACTGGAAACAACAAAGTATTTCTTTCAACCCCGATATCCCCAAACAATCGTTTAGCCATGCTTTCTTAACCCATGAATTAGGATTAAAACCCGGAGAAAGTATGAGCTATTTTTTTGAAGTCCGTGATAATGACGCCATAAACGGATATAAAAAAGCAAGAAGCCCCATTTTGTATCTTTACCTGCCGGACGTTTCCGAGATTGAAAATAAACTGGCCGAAAAATCTGAACAGGTGAAACGTAAAATCAAGGAAACGCTTGATGAACTGGATAAAATAAATCGTGAAATTGACGAAAAGCAAAAAGATTTATTTGACAAAAAAGAATTGACCTGGGCTGATAAGCAACAATTGGCGGAGCTGCTTAATAAACAATTGGCAATTGAAAAAAACTTACAAAAGCTAAACCGTTTGAATAACCAGATTGATGACCTCGAAAATTTGGTGAATGAAGAAAAAAGCCGGCAATTGCAAGAAAAAACCGATCGGTTGGATCAAATGTTTAATGACCTCGCTGACAAGAAATATGAGCAGCAGTTGGAAAAAATGAAAAAGGAACTCGATAAGATAAATAAGGATAAGCTCAAGAAATTATTGGATAATTTGAAAGAAAAGAACGATGACCTAAAAACAAGCCTCGATCAAAACCTGGAATTATACAAACAGTATGAATTCCAAAAACAATTGGAAGAAACTATTAACAGATTAGATTCGCTGGCTGACAGACAAAATGATCTGGCTAAGGAAACAAAAGGTAAAAAAAACAGTGATAAAAATCAGGCGATTGAAAAGCAGGACAAAATCAGCAAAAACTTTGAACAAATTAAGAAAAACTTAGATGAAGCTGAAAAGCTGAACAATGAACTTGAAGAGCCTTTTGAGTTCAATGCCGACACATCGGAAATGAAGGCAATAGATATGCAGTTGGACGATGCATCCAATAATCTGGAACAGGGAAAATCAAAAAAAGCTTCCCAAAATCAATCACAGGCCGGATCAAAAATGAAGCAGATGGCCAAAAACCTGAGCATGATGATGCAATCGGCCATGCAGGCACGTATGGGCGAAGATGCAGAAAAGATTAAGAAAATATTGGACAACCTGATCGATTTAAGTTTTAAACTTGAAAGAGTAATGGGCGATGTATCCGCGACCTCAAAAAACGACCCAAAATACCCGGAAAATATAGAAAAGATAAAACAGATAAATGACGATTTTCAAATTGTTCACGATTCATTACTTGCCATTAGCAAACGGCAGATCATGATCCAGCCTTTTGTTGTAAAAGAAACCGAAAAAATAAAGACCCACCTGAATAAAGCCACTTCACAAATGCAAGACCGAAAAACCGGGCCGGCGTTAAGTCATCAACAATATGCAATGACTTCAATCAACAATCTGGCATTAATGCTTTCCGAATCACTTGACAAAATGCAAATGAGTATGCAAATGTCAGGAAACAAACCTGGTCAACAATGTAAGACTCCGGGTCAGGGGCAAATGCCTTCGTTGCAACAATTAAGTCAGATGCAGGGTAAATTGAATAAAAGTATGAAGCCGGGAGCTAAGTCGCAAGGGGCGAAAGGGGAAGACGGGATCAATGGAAATAGTGAAAAATTAGCACGGATGGCAGCTATGCAAAGTGAGATAAGAAAGAGGCTGCAAGAGTATATAGATCAAATGAAAAATAACCAGGGAACTGGAAATTCACTGAATGATTTGATAAAAGAGATGGAAAAAACAGAAAAAGATATAATAAATAGAAAAATTTCTCAAGAAACCCTGGAGAGGCAAAATCGCATAGAAGTCAGATTGTTACGGTCAGAAAAGGCACAAATGGAGAGGGAAAAAGAAAGAAAACGTGAATCAAAAGAAGGTAAAAATGTTGGGAAATCCAACAAAAAGTTTATTTTTGAAGATGTAAATAAACCTAAAACGAAGACAGAAGAGATTATTTTAACCGTTCCTATTGAAATGTCGCCATACTACAACAAGTTGTTATCAAAGTATAAGTATAAATTTATAAGGGAACATGGCAACTAAAAAGAAGGAATTTTTGGTCAGTACAATTGACCCAAAATCCATAACGCAAATTGAGGGATTTGTTGACAAATTATTTAGTCAGTTTCAAATCAGTGAAACTTACTATGGTAATATTTTAATGTCCTTGACAGAATTCATAAGCTTAATCCCTAATTATCAGGAAGGAATAGGGGTTAAACTTACGTATAAGCCTGGAAATCAACAAGCTAAGGTTAAAATACAGTCTGTGTCCGATGAATTAATCGTTATTCTGGACAGAAAGATTGATTTGAAAAATGTTTTGGACAACGAGGAAAACAAAAAGATATATATCATTAAAAAACTTGTGGACGAAATCGTTTTAAAAAGCGATAATGCAGTAACATTCGTTTTCGAGGTTGGTGCTTTGCACAATGAAGTCTTTGAAGACAGGCGAAATAAATTACAAACATTCTTCAGGGCAAAAACAACTCAAAAGGTCCGCGGCAATTAATTTATGATTCGTTTTTCAGGCCTCCCGAAAACATTAAAAAACTTCCCTTCTGATCTTTTTAAACAGTGGCTTAAAGAGGTTGTTTGTAAAGAAAAATTTTCTGTAGGTGACATTTTCTATATTTTTTGTGATGATGATTACCTGATTGAGATAAATAAAAAATTCCTCAATCACGATAATTATACGGACATTATTACATTTTCAACTTCAAAAAAAAATAATATTATTTCTGGCGAAATATATATAAGCATTGAAAGAGTGAAAGAGAACAGTAAAAACCGAAAAGATACTTTTATTTCCGAAGTAGCACGGGTAATGGTTCATGGCATTTTACATTTAATGGGATATGGTGACCATGCCCCTGATGAAAAAAATGAAATGCGTCAAAAAGAGAATAATTATCTATCTTTGCTCTCCCTGAAAAATTCCTGATTGTTTCACGTGAAACAAGAATCCATGTTCGAAAAATATGATGTAATAGTAGTCGGTGCCGGACACAGCGGTTCAGAAGCTGCTGCTGCCGCTGCTCATCTTGGTTCAAAAGTATTATTAATTACCATGAACCTGAATGCCATTGCGCAAATGTCATGCAATCCCGCAATGGGTGGAATAGCCAAAGGCCAGATTATCCGGGAAATTGACGCACTGGGAGGATACAGCGGATTGGTAACTGATAAAACGATGATTCAGTTCAGGATGCTGAATAAATCAAAAGGGCCTGCCATGTGGAGTCCGCGTGCTCAAAACGACAGGATGCTTTTCTCTTTAGCATGGCGCAGAATGTTGGAAAAAACACCAAATCTTGATTTTTGGCAGGACATAGTAACCGGACTTGTTTTTGAAAACGGTAGTGTAATTGGAGTAAAAACGGCCATGCAGCTTACCATTTATTCAAAATCGGTTATTTTAACCAATGGCACTTTTTTAAACGGAATTATCCATATAGGCACAAAACAATTTGCCGGCGGAAGAATTGGGGATCCGGATTCAAAAGGTTTAACTGAGGATTTGGTTTCTTTGGGATTTGAATCGGCAAGGCTAAAGACGGGAACACCGGTAAGGGTGGATGGAAGAACCATCGATTTTTCAAAAATGGAGGAACAAAAGGGTGATGAAAATCCGGGAAATTTTTCATTTCTGAAGAAATCAAAACTTCAAACCCAAAAAAGTTGCTGGATTACTTATACCTCTCCCATTGTGCATGACGAACTAAAACTTGGATTTAGCGAATCCCCGTTGTTTAATGACAGGATAAAAGGGGTTGGCCCCAGGTATTGTCCTTCCATTGAAGATAAAATAGAACGTTTCTCCGATAAATCAAGTCATCAGCTTTTTGTTGAACCCGAAGGATGGAACACAGTAGAATATTATGTTAACGGATTTTCCTCCTCTTTGCCTGATCACATTCAGCTTAAAGCACTTCGCAAGATTTCCGGCTTTGAAAACGCAAAAATTTTCAGGCCGGGATATGCTATTGAATATGACTACTTCCCTCCTACTCAGCTAAAATATACGCTTGAAACGAAATTGGTTGAAAATCTTTACCTCGCCGGACAAATTAACGGAACAACCGGTTATGAAGAAGCGGCTGCACAAGGCTTGATGGCAGGTATCAATGCACATTTAAAAATTCGTCAAAAGCCTGCATTTATTTTAAAACGCGAGGAAGCATACATTGGTGTACTGATTGACGATCTTATTACAAAAGGCGTTGATGAACCCTATCGTATGTTCACCTCAAGGGCCGAATACCGGATATTGATGCGGCAGGACAATGCTGATCTACGGTTAACGCCCAAATCTTATGAAATCGGTTTGGCAGGTAAAGAACGTTACGAACGTGTAATCAAGAAAAAAGATCAAACCGGGTTGCTGAAAAACTACTTAAAACAAAACAGCATTTCCCCCGATGAAATCAATACTCTATTGATTGAAAACGGAACCAACCCCTTAAAACAAAAGATAAAATTGTCGGGCCTTCTTCTTCGGCCACAAATAAATATTAACCATCTTATCCGTGTAAATACTGCACTTCAAAATTTTATTAACGATAATAAACTGGACGATGAAATTTTAGAAGAAGTTGAAATTCTCATAAAATATCAGGGTTATATATCGAAAGAACAGGAAATGGCAAAAAAGATGGCCAAACTTGAAGAGATACCGTTAAAGCCGGATTTTGATTATTTCAGCCTGAAATCATTATCTTACGAGGCACGCGAAAAATTAGATAAGATCAGGCCGGGAACACTAGGGCAGGCATCAAGAATAAGCGGGGTATCCCCTTCAGATATTAATGTATTGGCTGTATTTATCGGAAGAGTTTAATTTAGGTTTCACGTGGAACAGACAGAAAAATATATATACAATTGTCCAATATGTAATTCAAATCAGTTTGAACTGTTTCTGGATACAAAAGATTATTTTTTAACAAAAGAAAACTTCAAACTCGTTAAATGCTCATCCTGCTCCTTTGTTTTCACAAATCCCAGGCCGCCTGATCATGACCTGTCAAAATATTACCAATCACCCGACTACCTTTCGCATACTGCACGCAAACGGAACCTGAAGGATTTTGTCTATCAATATTTACGATCCATTAATATCCGGAGGAAATTTAAACTTGTAAAGCAATTTGGCAAGGGGAACAACATTCTTGACATTGGTTCGGGTACCGGCGAACTGCTGAATTATTTTAAAAAGAAAGGATGGAATGTTGTTGGTATTGAACCCAATGAGGATGCCAGAAAATTTGCGGTCAACACATATCAAATTGCTATTTATGATGAAAAACATTTAAAAAAACTAAAGGAGAACAGTTTTGATGTCATTACGTTGTGGCATGTGCTTGAACACGTTCCCGATCTGAACGCAACGTTACAAAAAATAAAAAAGGGATTGAAAAAGTATGGTTATCTCGTCATCGCAGTACCCAATATAGAAGCACCCGATTTTTATAAATACAGAGAAAAATGGGCAGCACTGGATGTCCCCAGACATCTTTATCATTTTTCCCCGAAAACATTAAGCCTGTTGCTTGAAAATCATGGCTTAACAATAATTGATAAAAAACCGATGTTATTTGACGCGTATTATGTTTCATTATTAAGTGAAGGTTATAAGCATCGCAAAATTCCTTATTTACCTGCAATTATCAATGGCTTTGTTTCGAATAAAAAAGCCAAAAAAAATAATAACTATTCAAGCATGATATTTGTTGCAAAGCAAAAATAATTACCTTTAACAGCTTTGACCGTTGTCTTTAATCTTAAACAATTCATAGGTCAGTGATCATGCTTAATAAAAAAACACTTCGATTTTTCCTGCTGGCTGTCATCACAGTTTTTACATTTGCCGTAGTTTGTTATTACGCTGATTCACAAAAAGGTGTACAGGTAAAACGAATAAGTACAGAAATTCAAAGATCATTAAGTGGGCTTAATAAGCGGATGATCAAAGTAGAAAACCTGCTTGATCATATTGATACTAACAAACAAAATTTATGGCCGAAACTTGAAAGGACTGTCAATGAGGATCAGTTACTTGCCCTTGTTTATCAAAACGATCATTTGATCTTCTGGAACAACAACATAATACCTAATGATATTCATTATTTGGATTTTCGGAACAAAAATATTTATCAAAATCAATCCACGTGGTATCTTGTTGTAAACAAGGAATATAATGATTTCAATATTTATTTGTTCAAAAATGTTTTCCGGTGCGTTCATCACATTGATTCTGAAGAGTTTCATTTGACGCTGGATAGAACAAAAGCAGATTATACCATTACCAATAATAATGGGAAATTTTTATTTGGAATAATTTCAGGGGAAAACAACACCCTGTCCAAACCCTTCACACTGGTTCTGTTCTTGCTTTATATTTTGGTTTATCTGTTTATTGCCCTGGGAATTAACAGTGTTTATCAGAATAATAAATTTCCTGTAAAAAATACGATAGTTCTTTGGTTTTTCTTGTTTTTTGATCTCCTGATATTAAGGTTTGCCGATTATTATTTTCATTTTCCATTCGTCTTAAAAGAAACGTTTTTATTTTCACCATACCAGGAAATGCCGCCCGGCTTAAATTCTCCGGGAGACCAGATAATAACCGGGATCCTGGTTTTGTTTTTGGCTGTGAACTTATTCAGGAATTTCAACTTTAATATTTCTTCACTGAAAATCAACAAACTGCGTATCCTATTGATAATATGGGATTTGGCTTTATGGGTTGTTTCTTTTTTAATTTTTGTTTACCTATTTCAATTAATACAAAACCTTCCGTTCAACTCTTTTTTCGGTGTGGAAGTGAATGGAATAAATAACTTCTTGTCTTTGTTTTCCATCCTGTTGTTTTCATCGTCTTTGTATTTTATCGGCAGGGCACTGGGAAGCCATATTTTAAAAATACCTGTTCCTTACGGGCTGCATGTTTTTATGTTTATTCTTTTCGGATCCATCGTTTTCCTTTTATATTCAGAGAGTTTTATACTTCCGTTAACAACCACTTTTTTCGTGTTGCTTCTGATATTAATAATCAGATTTTCAACACGGGAACAAAGGATAAATGTTTTAAAATATTTGTTGGTTATTATTTTGTTTTCAGCGGCAATAGCTTTGATAATCAATATATCGGAACAGCAAAAGAAAAACTTGCATTTGAAACAAACGGCTGAATTATTAAGTGTAACCCATGACGATAAATTGGAAAATAAATTTATCAGGTTAGACAAAGAATTAAAACAGGACCGACATATTATTAAAATTATTGATCAGGAGGTTATAAACGTTGAGTCAGAAATTAAACAGTATGTATCAACTAAATATTTTCCGGAGATCAGTAAAAAATATGATATCCAGGTTACACTCTGTCAAAAAGGTGAATTACTCGAAATTCAGCCTGAAGGTATTGTTTCGGATTGTTCCGGTTATTTTGAGAAACTGATCAGTGAATTTGGAACCGGCACAAAATCACCGATACTGTATTTGTTAAATTCAGACCCGGAAAGCATTTATTACATTGCAAAACTTACTTATCCGGACAAAAACGACCCAAGCGGGTTTGTTAATATCTATCTCGAATTTTACTATAAATTCATTCCTGAGGGCATCGGATATCCCGAACTTCTTGCAAATCGTACAAACAACAATCTGGATTTATCAAATTACTCTTATGCAAGATATCACAAGGATATATTAATCTATAAATTCGGTAGTTTCCCTTACCACACCAACTTAAAATATTTAGCAAAATATCCTGAAAAACAGTTCTTTCACATAGACAGATATTTACATTATAAGCTAAAAATGGCAAACGGGGATTATCTTGTCGTAAGCCGGCCCTACACAAAGTTATCGGTACAATTGCTTTCTTTTTCGGTATTGTTTTTTGTATTTGCAATCACCATCGTAATGGTTCTAATGTTTTTATACAGTAAAGATGTGCCGAAACTTTTAAGGTCAAGTTTTCAAACACGATTACAATTAATTTTCATTTCAACCATATCATTTATAATTATCATACTGGCAGTCATTACTTTATATTATGTAAAACAAAGCAATGAGAATAAACTAATTGAACAGTTGAATGAAAAAACAAACTCTGTAATCATCGAATTGCAACATAAAATAGGAGGGGGGCAAAACCTTAATACAATTGACCAACCCCAACTGGAAAAAATATTGCTCAAATTTTCAAAAGTATTTTTCACCGACATCAACCTGTACAGTCCGTCAGGACAGCTTATTGCATCTTCAAGACCGGAAATATTCAATTTGGGGCTGCTTTCCGAAAATATTAATCCGATGGCTTATGAAGAAATTATGGTAAAAAGCAGGCTTTTCTATTTTACACAAGAGAAAATCGGGAAGGTGTCCTATTATTCATCTTATGCACCCCTTGAGCTTGGAGGGGACAATACGGCCGGAATTGTTAATCTGCCTTACTTTGCCAAGCAAACCGAGGTTAAACAGGCTTATTATCTGATGATATTTACTTTTATAAATCTCTTTGTTTTTCTTGGCATTATCGGAACCGTCATAGCCGTGGCGTTTTCCAGAATTATTACCCGGCCTTTAAAAGTACTTCAGGAGAACATAGCTTCCATTCAGATTGATAAACCCAACAAGCCGATTCAATGGGCAAATGAAGATGAGATTGGGAAGCTGATTACGGAATATAATAAGATGATTGATAAACTTGAACACAGTGCCGAATTGCTCAAACAATCGGAGCGGGAAAGTGCCTGGAGGGAAGTGGCCCAACAAATTGCGCATGAGATTAAAAATCCGTTAACACCCATGAAACTGAATGTTCAATACCTTGATAAAGCCTTCAGGGAAAAGGATCCGGACCTGGATGAAAAAGTGAAAAGCATCAGCAATTCATTGATCAGCCAGATAGAGTCATTGGATAAAGTAGCTGAAATGTTTTCGGACCTGGCCAAAACCAGGGTCAGGAATTTTGAAAATGTGGATTTGGGGAAAGTCATTCGCGAATCGGTTCAGCTTTTTAAGAATAATACCCCTGTTGACATCAGCTACCAACCTGCGGATATAACAGAGCGTTATTTTACCCTTGCATTTGAAAAAGACCTGCTAAGGCTTTTTAACAATCTGATTAAGAACGCAATACAGGCAATAGAAAAAAACAAAAAAGGCACTGTAAACATTTCACTGGAAGCCAAAGATCAGTTTATAATTGTTACCATTTTGGATAATGGAAAGGGTATTGACGATGAACAAAAATCGAAAATATTCCAACCCTATTTTACCACAAGGTCCACCGGAACAGGTTTGGGCCTGGCCATTGTAAAAAATATTGTGCAGGAAATCGGGGGTGAAATCAGCTTCGAATCACAAAAAGACAACGGCACTGTTTTTACCCTGAAATTTCGTAATCTTGATGCCGGTTAATCTTTCAGGGAATACCTGTTTTCAATTATCGTTTGCCTGAGATGGAGAAATCAAATTTTTGACCAAACCGCAATATGACATCTAATCCCATAAAAAAACTTGCCGGCGAAACAATAGTTTATGGTTTGGGCACCATCGTTCCCAGGGTACTCAATTATCTGTTGGTCCCCTTTTATACCAGGATATTTTCACAAAGCGATTATGGTCAGATTACAGAGCTGTATGCCTGGGTTGCTTTGGTTATGGTGATTCTTACGTACGGAATGGAGACTTCATTTTTCAGATATGCCGAGCTTAAAAAAGACGCCAAAAAAGTTTTTAATACGGCTACCGGATCCATTTTGATAACTTCCGTTTCGTTTATCATTCTGGTGATTATTTTTTTAGGCGACATCGCCCGGGGAATTCAATATGCCGGTCATCCTGAATATGTCATTCTGCTTGCAATCATTGTTGCGATGGATGCTTTTACCGCATTGCCCTTTGCTTATTTAAGATTTCAAAACAAGGCCAGGCGTTTTTCATTAATCAGGATTGTAAGTGTTGTGATAAACATTACCCTGAATTTTACTTTCTTACTAATTATCCCGGCAATTTTTGGCCATAAACTCTCGAAGCTGTCAATTTATAGTCATGAAAGCATGATCATTTTTGTTTTTATTGCTAATCTTATCAGTTCTTTTTCGGTTTTGCTTTTACTGATCCCTGAACTGCGGTCATTCAGGTTGAATATTAAAAAGTCATTGTTAAAAAAACTGCTGGCTTATGGTTTGCCTATCCTTGTCATTGGCGTTTCGGGTATGATCAATGAAGTATCGGACAAAATTTTATTGAAATATTTATTACCCGGAAGCACTAAATATGTTGAAGCCCAGATAGGTATTTACGGAGCAAATTATAAGCTGGCCATCTTGATGATGCTTTTTATTCAGATGTTCAGGTATGCTGCCGAACCCTTTTTTTTCAGGGAATCGGGCAAAAAAGGGGCCAAAGACATTTACAGTGATGTGATGACTTATTTTGTTATTTTTACCTGGTTGATATTTCTTGGCGTTACTCTTTATCTCGATGTGGTAAAGTATTTTATCGGACCTGCTTTTTGGGAGGGGCTTAAGATTGTCCCCATCGTGTTGATGGCCAAATTGTTCCTGGGGGTTTTCTTTAATTTGTCAGTTTGGTACAAGTTGACCAACAAAACCCTGTATGGCGCTGCCATTGCCTTGTTTGGTGCGGCTATCACAATTGTACTCAATATTATCCTTATCCCCAAAATCGGATACCTCGGCTCTGCCTGGGCCAATTTTATCTGCTATTTAAGCATGATGCTGATATCCTTCATCTGGGGGCGGAAAATTTATAAAGTGGATTACAAATACGGAAAGATTCTTCTTTATTCGGCTTTGGCCTTATTGCTTTATTTTGGTTTCAAATACTTAAAAATAGAAGGGCAGATGATGCAATTTGTAACCGGAACAATCTTCATTATGATTTATCTCTCGGTTGCGTTTATTTTGGAAACGAAGAAAATGAAAATTAGCTTATAATACCATCTTAATACCCTTTATTCTCATCCCGGGGATTACATCTTATGAATGATTAAGAAAAACATGCCTGTTAAATGATTATTTTTGCGCGGTTTCAACAATAAAAATAAATGAAAGTCCGGATTGTAAATGCCTCTGGCAATGATCTCCCGAAATATGAAACGGCAGCATCGGCAGGCATGGATTTAAAAGCCAGCCTTGAAAAGCCGGTTGTTCTCAGTCCTCTTGAAAGGGCACTGATCCCTACCGGTTTGTATATTGAGCTGCCCACGGGTTACGAAGCCCAGGTGCGCCCCAGGAGCGGCCTGGCCATAAAACATGGCATAACCGTTCTCAACACACCGGGTACCATTGATGCCGATTACAGGGGTGAAATCAAGGTGATCATCATTAACCTTTCCGATTCGCCTTATGAAATAAATGACGGGGAAAGGATTGCCCAAATGATCATTGCTTCCCATGTACAGGCTGACCTGATACAAGTTGACAAATTAAATGAAACCTCAAGGGGGGCAGGGGGATTTGGCCACACCGGACATCAGTAATAAATTAAAAGTATTTCGACAAATCAATGAATCATTTAATAAAAACCATCGCATTTTCAGCAATTCTCCTGCTGATTTTTTCTTGTTCTGCATCAAAACATGCTACCGATAAAAACACCGAACAGGTTGTTACACAAAATGACCGGCGTCAGGAAGCAAACATTTTTATTCAGGCAGTCAGCGAACGTGAATCGGGCAACATCGAAAAATCGCTTGACATGTTTAACAAAGCCATCCGGATTGATCCTGATGACCCCGCTGCTTATTATGAAAAAGCCCGGATACTCCAGGCAATGGATCGTGATGACGAAGCGCTTACATCAGCAAAAAAAGCGGTTGCACTGGGCCCTGATAATAAATGGTATAAAGTTTTGTTTGCCAACATATCAAAGGCAGCAGGCAATTATGATGACTATGTGTCAACTTATGAAGAACTGGTAAAAGCGTATCCGAAAAACATGAATTTTTTGCAGGAAATGGCTTTTGCCTATTATTTTACCGGTGACTATCGCGATGCCATAAAATCATACAATAAAATTGAAGATTGGGTTGGTGTAAACGAAAGGCTTTCAACACAAAAAGCACAGATTTACGATAAAATGGCGATGCCCGACAGCGCGGTTGCCGAATATGAGAAATTAATTAAAATACACCCGGATGATCCGAGGTATTATGCTTTGTTGGCTGAATATTGTTCAAAACACCAAATGAATGATAAAGCCGAATGGGCTTATAATAAAATAGTTGAGATTAACCCGGATGATCCTTATGTACATATTTCGCTGGCAGATTTTTATAAAAAAACAGGAAATGATGAAAAATCATTTGAAGAACTTAAAATAGGTTTTACCAACCCCAAATTGGATTTAAAAACCAAAATCAACCTGTTGTTTAATTATTATTCTGGCGACCTGTCGGAAAAGCAAAAAAAACAAGCCCTTGAATTATCGGAAATATTAAAGAAAACATATCCCGACAATATTTTATCCGAATCGTTCCATGCATCCATGTTGTATGAAAACAAGGATTATGAAAAAGCGCAGGATCTTCTTTATAAAATATTAAAAAAAGACAACTCCAATTATGCTTTGTGGGAAGAACTTTTGTTTTGCGATCTTTATCTGGAAGAATACGATGCGCTGGCAAAGGATTCGGAAGATGTTATTGATCTTTTCCCCTCTTACCCGCTGCCCTATTTTTTTGCCGGCATCAGTAATTTTCAGCTCAAGGATTATGTGAAAGCCAAAGCTTATCTGGAATCGGGGAAAGAATTTGTAGTGAACAACAATGCACTCCTGGAACAGTTTTATTCAACCCTGGGCGATACATACAACGAACTGGAAAATTATGATGCCTCTTATAAAGCGTATGATCAGGCGCTTAAGATAAACCCTGACAATGCTATTGTATTGAACAATTATGCCTATTACCTCTCCCTGCGGTCGGTAAATCTTGAGAAAGCCGCCACAATGGCCAAAAAGGCTGTTGATTTGGATCCATACAACCAGAATAACCTGGATACTTATGCCTGGGTTTTATACAAACAGGGGAAATACAAAGAAGCGCTTGAATGGATCAAAAAAGCCATTGCCAACGGAGGAAACAACAGCGGTGTTGTCCTTGAGCATTACGGCGATATCCTTTATAAAACGGGGGATAAAGAAGAGGCGTTGAGCTATTGGAAACTGGCCAAAAAACAAAAAGATTATTCCATACTGCTTGATAAAAAAATTGCCGACGGAAAGTTATATGAATAAGCACTGTAAAATCATATTGCTTTTCTTTCTGCCCGTGGTCATGCTGGCGGTTTCATCATGCAAATCCACACGGGCAACATTAAAAGAACCCCTCAAAATGTACGGGTTTAATTATCTCTATTCCAAAATGCTGGAAAACCAGATGGATTTTCAATACCTGAATGCCAGGTTTGGTATTGAATACAAGCAGGGAAAAAAAACAACCAGCCTGCATGGCCAGCTCAGGATTAAAAATGACAGCATTATCTGGATATCGTTTTCACCGGCCCTTGGCATCGAAGCGGCCCGCGTGGTGATGACCAATGATTCGGTAAAATTTATCAACCGCTTAAATAAAACTTATTTTACGGGGGAATACCTGCTTTTAGGAAATATTTTAAATACAACCATTGATTATTCTATTTTGCAATCCATGATCATAGGAAACGATCTGACCCAATATGATGTTAGTAAATACAGGGCCTCAATTGATGGCGGGCTTTACCGAATCACAATTCAGGAGAGGAAAAAAATTAAAAAATATCTGAAAAGTAATGAAAGCAATAGCAAAATCCTTGTGCAAAACATCTGGCTTGACCCCGGGAATTTTAAAATAGAAAAAATTGAACTGAAAGAACTTGGCGGGGATAATAAAAAACTGGACGTTTTGTATAATGATTATCAGGAAATTAACGGACGCTTTTTCCCCATGAAACTGTTGATACATATTTCGTCACAAAAACCCGTTACAATCAGCGTGAATTTTCAAAAGGTTGAATTGAATAAACCGTTGAAGTTCCCATTTTCAATTTCGCGCAAATACGAAGAACTCTTGATAACCGATAAACCACATGAAAAGTAGCCGGTACTTTTCAATATTGTTTCTGTGTGTTTTTTTCCTGTTTAACACAATAGTTGCACAGGACACAAAACAAAAGTTGGAATTGCAAAGAAAAAAACTGGAAAAAGAAATTGAATATACCAGCAAATTTATTGGAAAGACCAGGAAAAACAAAACGGCTACCGTAAACGAAATAAATCTCCTCAATACGCAAATAGAAAGACGTAAAGAGCTGGTCGAAACCCTTAAAAGAGAGATTGAAACGCTTGACCGGAACATTGAAGAGGACCAAGACGGTCTTGCCCGCCTGAGCAAAAAGCTGACCGATATAAAAAGTCAATATGCAAATCTTGTTTATTTTGCCTATCGTCATCAAACCGCTTATAATAAACTGATTTTCCTGTTTTCGGCTGAGGATTTTAACCAGGCCTATCAACGCCTGCGTTACCTTGAGCAACTGGCTGCTTATCTTCGGAAACAAGCCTCACACATCAGGAAGATGGAAACGGAAAAAGAAGAGGATATCATAAAGATCAACAATCAGATTGATGAAAAGAAACGTTTACTTGACGATGAAAATGTTCAAATGTCAAAACGGGAACAGGAAAAAGCAAAAAAAACGCAGTTGGTTAAAAAACTTTCCGGGCAGGAAAAGCAGTTAAAAGTCCGATTAAAACAAAAACAAAAAGAAGCCAACCGGCTGACCAATAAAATTAAAGAGATCATAGCCGGCGAAATCAGAACCAAAACTTCTGCCAAAACAGGGAAAAAGTATGTATTGACACCTGCCGAAAAGCAATTGTCTGCCAACTTTGCCGAAAACAAAGGCAAGTTGCCCTGGCCTGTTAATAAAGGAATGATTGCCGAAACTTTTGGCGTGCATCAGCATCCGGTGTTGAAATATGTGAAAACCCGAAACAACGGCGTAAACATCGCGACCGAAAAAAATACGGACGCCCGTTGTGTTTTTAACGGAAAGGTGGTAAGTATTGCCAGGATCACAACGACCAACAAGGCGGTCATCGTTAAACATGGTGATTATTTTACGGTATATTCCAATTTAACAGACGTTTATGTTGCCACAGGCGACGAAGTAAAAACCAATCAGGCGCTGGGAAAAATATATACCAATCCCGACGGGCAGACCCGTTTGCATTTCGAAGTTTGGAAAGGGAAAGAATATCAGAATCCGGCTTACTGGATATTGAAAAGATAACAAAAAGGCTAAATTTTTTGTAAATGCCACAATTTTTTTATTACCTTTATAGTCCAATAACCAACAACGTACAAAATGAACCGCCTGCAAAACAGATGTTTCTTGCTATTTAGCAATAGTTATATAAGGCGTTTCATGAATATATCTGTTTATACATCAGTCATTTACCCCCCCCCCCGGATGCCGAAGGTTCACCGAAGGCTTCCCCCCGCACCCAACATCTTTCATCCTGATTCTTCAATGGGCAGCAGGCAAACTCTTTTCTTTGTATATTCATGATTCCCTCAAAAGATATGGCAAAGATTTTATTAAAAGATATGAAAATGTAAAAACTCAAAACAGAACAATATTTTTAATCGGAAAGAACAGGTTCACCTGATTTATGCTGTCCGGGGTTTCCCGTGGCAGCAGATAAAAATCACCCGAATACTTATTAATTAATCTTTGAAACCATGAAACGGAAAAAAATCTTTTATAGCTTTATTTTATTCCTGATTCAATTAACCGCTATAGCTGTTTATAGTCAGGAATTTAGTTTTCCATTATATTTTGAAGATGCAACCGGCAACCGTGATACATTAATTCTGGGTTATGACCCAAATGCTACTGATTCGATAGATCCGGAATTTGGCGAGATAAATATTGTTGATCAGCCATGGAAAGACCAACTGGATGTAAGGACGGGTGAAGTAAAATATTTCGGTGACTGGGAAAATGTTGCGCCTTTGTATGAATCAAAAATTCAGATCGTTGATAAGACATGCAATTTTGGGCATCAAATCAATATTGTCGCCTGGTGTAATCATTTTCCACTTATAATAAAATGGGATACGTCATTGTTTAAAAACAACAATTGCGTAACAGGCAGTCTGTTAAACACCTGGCAATATTTTGCATGGGATGTTGTTTATGGAAGAACAGCTTTCCTTTCACCTGACTTTTTCGCATTTGAATCTGATTCGTTAATTATTGACAGTATTGCAGAGGGAATTACCCCAAGTGTTTATACTGACGGGGAAAAAACGATAATTATGATGTGGTTTGCTTTCGCTGATACAGCCACTGTGCCACCTACAGGTGTTGTTGAACTGGCTGATCAAGACAATTTCTCGATTTACCCTAACCCATCAGAAAATTTTCTGTTCATCAAAATGGATTCAGAAAAATCCGGTGTCATCACAATAAAGATGTTCAATTCCAATGGGCAACTTGTGGTTAAATTAAACAAGAGGTATAATGCCAATGAGGCTGTTTCGATTAATACCGCACACTTAAAGGCCGGATTGTATTACGTAACACTTATTCACAAGAATAAATTACTTATGACAAAGAAGTGGCTAAAAACAAAAAATTAAATTATAAACGAAATGAAAAAAAAATTATCAGATTTATTTATATATAACAGTTTTCATGTTATTTTCAGCAGTATCCCTGGCACAAACCCAGGAATGGATATGTGGCAATGATGATACTACACAGCAATTTATGATACTTGATGCCAACTGCACGAAAAATTCCGATGCATATAACCAAATATTCAAGCACAAAGAGAACTGGGTTCCAAACGAGCAAACACCGATCAAAATTTTACATGTTAATTTTAATATATGGCAAAGATTTTATTAAAAGATATGAAAATGTAAAAACTCAAAACAGAACAATATTTTTTATTGGAAAGAACAGGTTCGTTTAAGTATTGCCACCCTGTAATCAGACCGATGTCAAAAATAAAAATATACAATTGGTCGATTTGTACTGAAAGTAAATACCGAGGTGGCAAAAAGATAATAAATAAGGAAAATGAATCGCTGTTTTGTCATTTTACAAAACAAGATTAGAAAATATTTTTATTATGATTATTGCTCCTTACAAGGAAAAAACAGAAAGCATTAATCCCCATTGTTTTATCTAAATAAAATTAAATCTTGACGCATGAGAAAAAAATTATTAAAATATAAAATCTCCAAAATGATTTATGTATTATCACTTATTTCAGCTTTTTTATTACTCAATAGTGCAGATTGTTCAAAAACAAAAGAAGGAGAAATATGTTTACTAGAGCAAGAATTCAAATCTTTCATAATCTTTAAAGAAGGAACATTTTGGATATACAGGAACCAAGCAGGTGTTGAAGATACAGTCAAAATTATTAAATCGGTCAGATCTGTAGAAAACAGTCCTTATTCATATTCAGTTGAATTATACAGGATAACTCAACAATCAAGTATCAATGGTGAAAGTAATTATATAGCAAGGTGTCAAAAAATAAATAGCACTGGATGTAGTAGCTTTAGTGAATATTCTTTAGTAGACTATTCTAAATGTCTTTTTTTCTGTTGTTGTGAAACTGGCACTTCATATAATAACCTTAAATACTCAAAACAAATTGATAGCCTAATAATCCAAAATTCAGTTTTCCACGACATTAAAATATTTGAATCAGATTCTCTTTATCCAAATTCGCCTAAAAAGCTTTACTATGCTGATAAATTTGGATTAATTAAATATGAAACCTATGATAAAAACCAATGGATACTTATTAATCAAGGTATTTATTAAATAAATAATTAATTAACCCACTTAGAAACAAATTGGTATGAAAATATTATTATTAATTATTCTTTCGTGTGTTGTCATAATAAGTAAAGGGACTGCTTCAAATGACACGACCCATACTTCCTTAAGAAATTCCTATTTAGGAAATGTTATCTCGGATTATGAGCCGAATGTAACTGGCCAATTTAACTATAATATTTGGTACAAATTCATTGACACTACGACTTTTAAAAAACCACCTTTAATCTCATTACCTGCAAACTGGAATGCGACATTCTCAAATTTAGTTGGAAATACTTATTCACCTGGAGATAGTATTAATTGGACAGTAACAATAACTTATCCAACTAATAATTTATCATTCTACCCTGAAGAAATAAATATTAAGCAATATACTAATCTAAGGATTAATCCTTTAGATTCAAATGATTCGTTATATAGTGAAGAAAGCATAACAGCCAAGATTTATTTTACTCCCTATAGCAGCATTGAAATCTGGAATTTGATTGATTTCCAAAACTTGAACAGAAAGTGGTTATATTATGAAGATAATCCAAATGCTCAAAGAGAATATATTGATTCAGCAAACATACCTTTATCAAATTTAGCTTTGTATACGATAGATTGGGATTCAGGCAATTGGGAGGATGATTGGAAGGATGATTTTCGCGAGGTAGAAGTAGAAGGACTAGCATATAATATATTAATGAAACCTGTACCCCCAGATTCTATAGAATATTATGAACAAACTGGTGATGGGATAGATTCAACTAATGAAAGAAGAACATTTACTGGCAGAGTCGTTGGTTATCTAATGGCTGAGTCACAGGATGACTTTGGAAATACAATCGATTATCCGTTATCTGGTATAAGAGTCAAACTTATGGAAAAAGATTTGCTTTGGAGTGAAACCTTTGCAAGTACCTATACTGATTTAGATGGTTATTTTGATATGTCTTACAGTAAAGATCAAGTGCTTGAAGGAGATAAGGTAGAACTTTATTTAAAGTTTAAATCTAGAACTAATGATGATTATAAAATACAGTCAACAAATTTTATAGGAAGTCAGTACAGTTATGAGACAGATAAATGGAGCGCCTCTCAAAATGCCGGTACAATGGATCAAGGTGAAATAATTTTAGATGAAGATTCTAAAGACTATTATGACGCTTTCAGGGTAGTACATTGGGGTAATAAAGGATACTTATATTTTGAAAATAATAACATTTTACTTGGTAAAAAACTACGATTTAATATTAATGCAACAGGAAGTTGGTATAATCCTTATAATGTTATTGCTACTGTCAACTTAATGGATGATGATGCGGACCATGAAAATACTCCTTACCACGAATTTGGCCATCATACTATGTTTAGGATGCAAAATAATAATTTTACGATTCCTTATGGTGAGGATAATTTCAGCCATACTTGGGATACGGAAAATACGAGTAGATTAGCATGGGTTGAAGGATGGGCAGATTTTATACAAATGGCACTTGATGCAGCATATTTTGAGGAAGATAATGAATATGGCTTTGATGAATTTGGGTACCCTTTTGAATATCGATTACACTATTCATGGCCTAATAGTTGGAATATTACAAATGGATTTAGGTCAGAATATTATTTCGCCTGTGCATTGTATGATCTTTGGGATGGCCCCAATAAAGGATTACCAGAGACTATGCCACATGCAACTTATCATGGTTGGAACGAAACGGGTCAAAATTTTCATTCTTGGGCAACACTTGATGATGTTGAGTTCGATTTTAATACACTTTGCCAACCTATAATTCAACACCAATCCGGAAGTGGAAAAATAAAAAATCTTCAGATGTTTGTTGATTATCTTATAAGTATTGTAAATGATTGTAGTTCAATTGCAGATATAAGTAGAACTATGCAAGAAAACAGGGTGCAGTGGAATGTGCATGAATATGAATACGGTTGGCACAATTCAAATTTTAATACAGATGAATTGGGTGAGACGAAATCATATGAGGAAAACCCATCATTCCCAGGTTCACAATATACTGATAATTATGATGTTACAATCTTTAATGATCTGAACGATCAAAATTATTATCTAAATAGTAGCGAGGATAACACGCAATGTTTTACAGATAACATTTATTTAGGTCTATGGGATACTTATAGTAGTATATTTAGAACAGCCGATTTATACTTAAATAATTATAATCAAATTTTCGAACATAGTACTTTTATTACCTATGGTAAAAATCGTATTTATGTGGTAAATGGAAAATTGCAATTAGGGGGAGCCGAATCTACAGCAGAATTAAATCTGGGATATGAGTCCTTATTATGGGGCAAAGAACATGGTATTTTAGAGATCAACGATGGTAGCAGTCTAGTGGTAACAGAGGGATCGACTCTTTATTTAAGTGCGAATTCAACTACTGAAATCTATGGATCGGGAAGCATTACAATTGAAGATGGCGGTTATGTTTGCATTGAATCTGGTGCTTCAATTTTATTAGAATCAAATAATAGCTATATTATTTTTAATGATGAGGCGATAATTGGCATCAATCCTGATTTGGAAATCACAGCATCCAGTAATTGTCAGATGCCTGGCGATATCCAATATGAAGGGGATGGTGAGATAAAATACAGGTGTTCAGCTTTTGTAACAGATTATACGCATGAAAATGAAATAATTATAAGTACAAATACAACTTGGAATAATGTTAATTATAAAATCAAAAGAAATTTAATTGTCAATCCATCTGTTGATTTTATAATCGAAAATAATTCGCATCTTGAATTTTCTGATCTGGCAAAAGTGATTGTTCAACAAGGAGCAAAAGTGACAATAGATAATTCCAAATTAACTTCATTATCTGAATGTAACGAATCATGGCAGGGAATCGAAGTATGGGGCAATAGCGCCGCTTCGCAATACCCCGATGCGAACGGCAATTACCAGCAAGGATACATTGAGTTAAAAAACGGGGCGGTAATAGAAAATGCGTGGGAAGCCATCCAACCCTGGCACCCCGGTGAGTGGAATGAAACAGGAGGGATAATTGTTGCCAACGGTGCCACTTTCCGTAATAACCGCCGGGCTATCCAGTTTATGAGTTATCAGAATTTTGATCCCCAAACCGGTGAGCCGAGGCCCAACCAAAGCTATTTCAGCAACTGCACCTTTGAAACTACGGAGGATTATGACGGGCTGTTTGGCGAAAGCCCTTTCAGTACTTTCGTCAGCATGTGGAAAGTTGACGGCGTAAGGTTTATGGGTTGTGATTTTATTGACAGCAGGTCCGATTTCCAGGAACCGCCATTTTACCAATCAATGGGCATCAGCACGATAGATGCAAATTTTTATGTGTTGCCGCGTTGTTATGATCCTTATTTCAATAGCTGGATGTGTAATGATGGTACTATAGACCCGTCTTCTTTTACAGGCCTTAACATTGCAATAAATTCTTCACAGGAAAGGACAACCAACGCTTTTGTAATTGACCGTACGGAATTTACAAACAACCTGGTGGGCATTTACAACGAGGCAAACAATAATGCAACTTGCATACGCAGCAATTTTCAGGTGGGGACCAAACAAACAGCCGGTCCTTACAATTACCCCATTGGCATTTTTAATTACAACAGCACCGGTTTTACATTTGACCAAAACAATTTTAGCGTTTACCAGGACATCCCTGCCGACCTGGATGTTGCCATCGGTTTTTGGAACCTTTATACCGGTGGCGATGTTAATGAGGTTTTCAAAAACAGTTTTACCGACTTTGATTATGCAAACGTGGCCACCGGCGACAATCATAACAATGATTGGCCCGAAAGGGGGCTGAATTACCGGTGCAACCAAAATACGGCAAACATCCAGTTTGATTTTTACGTAGGTTGGGAAGGTGATGAAGGCATTGCCACCTACCAGGGCAGCGAAGGCAAGGCTGCCGGAAACACTTTCAGCCACAATGCTGCACCCGAAGGCAGCGATTTTGCAAACCTGGCTGTTTGGCCTGTAAACTATTACTATTACGAGGGCAACCCCGATGAGGAGCCGTTAAACACCATTAGTGTGTGGAAGAAAAAAACAGATCAAAATACTTGTGACGATCGTTTCGGTGAGAATTCGGACATCCGCCTAACCGAAGCCGAAAAGACGGACTTCCGGCAGCAGTATTACGACAACAAGGCCGAATACGACAACACCAGGGCGCTGTACGAGTCGTTGAAGGACGGCGGTGATACACCGGGGACACTACTTGACGTTGAAACGAGCTGGCCCGATGAAACCTGGGAACTAAGGGCACAACTATTGGCCGACTCGCCCCATCTTTCGGAAGAAGTACTGATGGCCGCTGCCGACAAAACCGATGTGCTGCCCCATACCATCCTGTTCGAGATTTGCATGGCCAACCCCGAAGAGATGCGCAACGAAAAGTTTCTGGATTACCTTGCCACAAAGGAAGACCCCATGCCCCAATACATGATTGACGATCTGAGGGACGGAGCTGATGAGGAAACCTACAAAGGCGTGCTTCAAAACGAAATGGCCGGTTATGCCTTCCTCTGGGGCACAGCAGCCAGCAACCTTATCCGCGACATTGCACTCGATTCAACGGGGATTGATTATGATTCGTTGCGGCTTTGGCTGGGCAACAAGGAAAGTTTAACGGCCATGTACGAAATTGTTGACACCTACCTCGCAGAGGACGATCTTACGGGGGCCCTGAATTATCTCGACAGCATCCCCGATCAATATGAATTGTCGGGCAGGCAGGTGGCCGCCATTCAGGTTGAAGGCAATACCGGCCAAACGGTCTGGGACACACGCGGCGTTTCGCCGGGTGTGTACATCTATAGCCTGAAAGTAAAAGGAAATGCAATTGACAAACGAAAACTGATCATCAGAAAATAACCCGTTATGCAATACACCCCCTCGCGGTTTTAAAAAAGCAGGGGGTGTATATTTTAATTTTTCAAAAACAATGAAGCAATGAAACATTTTACTGCTTTACTGGCATTCTCCTTATTTACGGTTTTCATTCAAGCGCAAATTCGTTTCAACATCCGGGTAAACTTTGGTTTTCCGGCCCAGTATATTACAAGCCTCGTGGCTACCGACAGTTGTTATTATGTAACCGGCAACGCGGTAACTTCCGTTTCACCTTATGACGAAGGGATATTTTTCGCCATCATGGATTTGCACGGCGAGCCGGTGCTGCTGAAAACTTATGATGGATTTGCAGGGAAGATACTTGAATTGTCACACCAAAAGTTGTTTTATAGCAAAGGCTATTTTTATATAGCCGGATGGTTTAAATATTATGATAAAATATGGAAACCGGTTTTAATTAAATTCAATAACCAGGGTGATACGGTTTTTATCAGGGAATATCCCTCAAGTTTTGGATATGATACATGGCAACTTGCCAAAGATGGTATCAGGGGCTTTGACAATAATTTTTATTTAACTTCATTGGTCATGGATAAGTCGCTGTCAAAATACAATGCCGACCTCATTAAAGCAGACGCGGGTGGCAACCACATCTGGACGAAGATACCGTTGGCCACACCTGTAAAACTTGAACGCAAAGCCACTTCACTGGTTCAGTTATCGGACAGTACGATAGTATTGTCAACCTTGTTACAAAAACCGGGGCATGTCACGAACGATTTCATCCGGAAAAACCAGATCATCAGGGTGGATACGGCGGGCAACGTCTTAAACTACTGGACCTCACCAGACGACGAACTAAGGGCCGGCATACACAACGACATCCTGCAGACACAGGACGGCGGGCTGGCTTTTACCATGGCTTTCGGTACGGAACGTATTCAGGATGATTCGCTGAACAAAATTCATATGTTTTGGCAATATGGCGGGATATGCAAGCTGAACAAGGATTTTAAGCAGGTATGGGTGCAAGCGTATGATGGCTATGAAAACCCCTATTCCTATAACAACTTTCTCAACCGGCTGATAGAACTTGAAGACGGCAGCCTGGTTGCAGCGGGCTATCATTTCGAGTCGTATTGGCCCGATTCGGTGTGGCTTCCTGATTACCAAATGTGGGATTACTGGAACTACAACGGCTGGATAGTGAAAGTGTCGGCCGCGGGCGACAGTCTCTGGAGTCGGCAGTACCATTATGTGGTAAGCCCGGCAGACGAGCACCTGATCTATGATATTCAACAAACAAACGATGGCGGTTTCATCCTATGTGGCCAGGCCGGCGACATGCTACACAACCCGCCGCCCGGCCAGCAGGGCTGGCTGATAAAAACCGATGAATACGGCTGCATTGTCCCGGATTGCCAAACCGGTATCGAAGAAACAAAGAATAAGCAGGATGTGATTAAAATCTACCCGAACCCCGTGCGCGATTACCTGAATATTTATTTGAAACGGTTGAACAATGAAAAAGTAAAAGGGGCAAAAGGCAGGCTGGTTGACCTGTACGGGAAAACACTTGTGGAATTTACGATGTGGCAAAGCGACCTGACCTACATCCTGCCGGTTTATAATTACCCGTCGGGAACCTATATTTTTCAATACATAAAACAAAATAAAATTGTAATGGGCAGGAAAGTGATTGTTGTCAGATGACCGCCTGCTCACAGTCGCCGGTTTCTAAAATCTGATCAGCTTCCCTGTTTTCAGCACATTCCCATTTACGGAAATCCGGTAATAATAAAACCCCGGATGGGTTCCTGTCCATATAAACCGGCTTTTCTCAGCCCCTAAAACAATGCTTTTATTGTAAACACGTTTCCCGGTCTGGTCATAAATGTCAATCGAAAGATCACCCTTCAAGTCCCCAACAATATTTATGGTGACAAAAGAATGAAACGGGTTGGGATAAACGGTAATTTTTTGATCCCGGCCAACATGGTCGTCCACGCCTACGTTGTTATACACAAACATTTTGACCGGTATGGTGCGGGTTACGATATTATCGCCCGAAATGGACAGGGCTGTTTCATAGACCCCGGTATCCTGATTGTTGGAATCGAAAGTTAAAAAAACCGTATCCGCCTGTTGTGAAGGCAATACCCCGCCGACAGGGCTAACGGACAACCATTCCGGGTCATTGTCAACAGCAATGGAATAGAAAATGGTGTCGCCTCCCGTATTGGAAATGATAAGATAGTCGCTTATTGTTGAGTTCATGGGAAGTTCAACATAGATGGAATCTTTGTCTGTGGACAGGGAAGGGGCATCCAGCAACAGGTTTATCGAATTGAAAACATTCAGCCTGCCACCCGAAACGGTTTTCCCCTCCAATGTCGGAAGGGTATCAACTCCTTCAAGAATGTAATTTTTGATTTGCAGTGCGGCATCTGCCGGGTTATTTTTGTAACCGGCCACAAAACCCGAATCTGCCGCCCCCATCATCAGGGCTACTGCTCCCGTAACCTGGGGTGTTGCCATGGAAGTGCCGCTTTTATAGCCGTACTTATTACCAATAAGGGTTGACAGGATCAGTTTTCCGGGAGCCCCCAAATCAATGGTTGTGTCGCCCCATCCGGCAAAGGAATATAATTTGTCAAGGTTTGTTGTATTGGTTACCGCGATCATATAATCGGTTGTAAAAGCGGTGGGTACATCACCCACGCTGTCAATATCCCAGGCACGATTAGCTGTAGCGGCGCAGCTTAACACACCCAGTTTCCCGAGTGAATCATACATGGCTTCCCATATCGGATAATCTTCAGGTTGTCCCTTGTCCACTCCGAATGAGCAGTTATCGGCAACCACAAATGCCCCTTTTTGCCCGTTGGTCTGGTCGTAGGTTTCGCGTACCACATATACATACGACAGGGCTTCAACCACCGTCGCCTCTGAAGTGGACGAACCGGCAACAGGCAATATTTTTGCGTTCCAGTTTACCCCGCTGACCCCGATGCCATTATTGCCTATGGCGGCAGCAATGCCCCCCACATGTGTCCCGTGGTTGTTAAACGGGATGGTCCCGTTGTGGTCATACGCATTCCATCCATCGTAATCGTCAACATAACCGTTGGAATCATCATCAATGTTGTTATTGGGTATTTCTGCTCGGTTTTTCCAGAAACTTAAATCTTCGTGATAAATATCCGACCCCCCGTCAACGATGGCAACTACAATAGTATCCCCCAGTGCGGTTAATCCGCCGGTCGTTATTTCCCAGGCATCCGTAGCGTCAATGTCGGCACCCGGTTTTCCACCGTTTTGTCCGGTGTTTTTCAATGCCCACTGTAAATTGAACAATGAATCGTCGGGAATAATCTCGTCTTCTTCTTTCAGGCTCCTCAGGATAAGTGTGTGATTGTTTTGAACATTTACCACGCCATGTTCTTGTTTCAATGCCTTGATCATTAACCGGTTGGTTGTTGCACGGGAGTCAAATTCCAGCAGATAAATATGGAAACGTTCCGAAACGGTTTGTGATTTATAAATGCCATAAGCTGAATAATCGGTAAGCAATCTGTCCAGGGCGTTTTTATTCTGAAGTTGAACCAGGCATTGCCCTTCATGGTAATTGGGTTCCGGGATTTGCTGCCCGTTTACTTTCGCAAATACAAAAGGCAATATTAAAAAAAGGACAATTAGTTTTTTTATTTTCATTCGGTTGTTGTTTTTCACATTTTGCCAAAAGTATAGAAAAAACGCTTGTGAAAGGAAGATCATAACCGACTTAAAATAATATTGGGACTTTCATCTTCTTTTCTTGTTTGCTGGAATTTGGAATTTGTATTTCAAAAAGTTGTCAGAATTATTTATACTATTTTTACAACATGAAACAAAAAAGTAAAGAGGAAGAATAATGAGAATGGAAAACAAAAGAACAGAAACCATACTCCGCAAACCCGGTTGGCTGAAGATAAAAGTACCGTCGGGGAAACAATACCTTACTGTCATGGAGATCATTGACCGACACCAACTTCACACAATATGCACCAGCGGCCATTGTCCCAACATGCACGAATGCTGGGGCAGGGGAACGGCCACGCTCATGATCCTCGGCGATATCTGTACCCGCTCATGCGGCTTTTGCAATGTGAAAACCGGAAGGCCGTTGCCAATTGATTGGGGGGAACCCAATAGGGTGGCCGAATCGGTGAGTTTACTTAAATTAAAACACGTGGTGCTGACTTCGGTTGACCGCGATGACCTAAATGATGGCGGGGCGGAAATCTGGGCATTAACGGTAAAAGAAATAAAAGAAACCAACCCCGGAATTACAATAGAAACCCTGATTCCCGATTTTGATGGGAAAAATGATTTGATTATGCAGGTTGTTGATGCCGGCCCCGAGGTGGTGTCGCACAACCTGGAAACCATAAGGCGAATCACTCCGTGGGCCAGAAGCCGGGCAAAATACGATACCAGCTTAAAAACACTGGAGATCATTTCAGGAACCGGCGTGGTTTCTAAATCGGGCATTATGGCCGGGCTGGGGGAAACGCCGGAAGAAATGCTGAAAACCATGGATGACTTACGGAGCGTAGGCGTGGAGGTGATGACCATCGGCCAGTATCTGCAACCCACCAAAAAGCACCTCTCCGTGATTGAGTATGTTACACAGGAGCAGTTTGAAGAATACAGAAAAGCAGGGCTTGAAAAAGGTTTCCGCTTTGTGGAAAGCAGTCCGCTGGTGCGATCGTCATACCATGCTGAAAAGCATGTGGAAAAGAAAACTGTATGAATGAACCCCGGAGGGGTTTAATATGAATAGCCCCGTATGGAGCGAAGAGGAATACGGGGTAAAAAAGAGGAATATTCGTTTTGGTGGTCCGAAGCTTCGGGATGGCCAACATGAGCAAAAATCATAACAAAACATGAAAAATTACGCCGGGATTGGTAGTAATAAATAAATCCATGAACAGAAAAGTATCGGTTAAATATTTAGGATTAGTTGATTACAAAAAGGCCTGGGATTATCAGGAATCGCTGTTCAACAACGTGGTGGAAGCCAAACAGGCGAACCGCGAACAGAAGGAAAAACGCCCAACCCCCAATTACCTCCTTTTTTGCCAGCATCCCCATGTTTACACACTTGGTAAAAGCGGAAAAGATTCCAACTTGCTTATCAGCCAGGATTTCTTAAAGAGCAAAGGAGCCTCGCTTTATCACATCAACCGAGGCGGTGACATCACCTACCACGGACCAGGTCAAATCGTTAGTTACCCCATCCTCGACCTTGACAATTTCGGGCTGTCCATCAAAAGCTACATCCATAAACTGGAAGAGGTGATCATCCGCAGTATGGCCCGTTATGGAATTACAGCCACCCGTCTGGAAGGCGCCACAGGTGTGTGGCTCGATGCAGACAATACGGCCAACGCCCGGAAAATATGCGCCATCGGCGTGCGCACCAGCCACTGGGTGAGCATGCACGGTTTTGCCCTGAACGTGAACACCGACCTGGCATACTTCGACTACATCGTGCCCTGCGGGATCACAGGGAAAGCCGTAACATCAATGCAAAAGGAACTGGGAAAAGAAATGAACCCTGACGAAGTCAGCAATATTCTGCTCGAAGAATTTGAAAAAGTGTTCGGAATGGAGATCATCAGGAAGCAATGAAAACGGAAAGTAACACCACGCCGGAATTCCTGATCTTTTTATTGACCAGCACACTGCTGATGGTTTATCTGATCATCCGGGCAATCTATGTTCCTTTTACCCACGATGAGGCCTCCACTTTTTTCCGCTATGTCCAATCGGGCAAACTGATCCCCGGTATCACCCGCGAAGATGCAAACAATCATTTTCTCAACACGGTGCTGACGTGGTTAAGCTGGAATGTTTTTGGCAATGCCAAATGGGCCCTGCGCCTGCCCAACCTGCTTTTTGCACCGGTTTATTTTTATTTCGTGTATCGTGCGGGAGTGATGCTCAAAGACCAAATCCTGCGATACGGCTTTTGGGTAACCATGCTGTTTTCGCTGTATTTTATTGAGTTTTTTGCTGTTTCCCGCGGCTATGGCATGTCCATGGCCCTGTTCATGGGAGCGCTGTATTTTTTGATGCGGGCATCGCAAACCAAACGGCCGATATATCATTTTTACACGTCCCTGTTTGTACTATTCATGTTGGGCGCCAACCTCAATCTGATTATTCCGGCACTTGCCTTTTTTGTTTATCAGCTTTTACTTCTTGGTTTAAAGCGCAGGCAAATATGTGGAAACCAATGGTTATGGGTTTTGGCATTTGTTGTGGTTTACGGTATTGCTTTCACCCTGGCCCTGGTTCATTTGTTCCTGCTCCGGGCAAACAGCGGATTATATATCGGGGGTAATACGGGTTTTATCCATGGCACCTTATTTACCCTGATCCGGCTTTTTACCGGAAAAAGCAGTCTTACCGGAGTCATCATAACGGTTGTTCTTTTTATTGTTGTTCTGGTCCTCAACCTCCAAAAATTAAGAACTCCCAACCGTCAATTATTCTGTTCAGCGGGTTTCATGGTTTCGGTTATCCTGACCGCATCCGTTACCGGAATAATCTTGGTGTCCGTGTTATTTGACGTTCATTATCCCGAAGACCGGCTGGCCATGTATTTGTTCCCTTTGCTATTTGTGAGTTTGTTTTATACACTGAATGCGGTTAAGGCGGGAAAATACCGGACGGTGGGTTACCTCCTGTTGCTTCCCCTGTTGTTTTTTCCGGTGCATTTTTTTGCCGAAATGAACCTGTTGTATGTTAACGGTTACCGCGACGAAGCCATTCCGCAGCGGTTTTATGATCACATTCACCGGGCACACCTTGAGAGCGGCTCATTCCCCACAATCGGCGGATCAAACATGCGGCAATTTGCGTGGATGTATATTGATTTTAAAAACGGCGGGAAAGAAAATATGATTGACTGGAAAGGATATCCTGATTCGGTGTCCGACTTTCAGATACTGGACAAGAATAACTATCCGTATCAGTTAAATAACTACCAATTAATTGATTCGGCACCTTACTCCGGACTTTTGTTGTATGAAAGAAAAAAACCGGTTTTCCTAAAAAGGACAAACCTTTATATTAAAGGGAATAAGACCTTAAAAACAGATAAAAAATATCAAAACCTTTTGGAGATCAGTTCGGATACGATTGAAGGGAAATATTTCTTTTTTGATTTCAGGTTGACTGTTTTTTCCGGGAAAAGCCCTTTTCATGCCTGGCTTGTTGTACAGGTGGCTGACCGGGATAACCATACACTAATTTATAAATACATTCCTTTTGACTGGTTAAAATACTGGTACGAGGGCACAAAAGACAATTTTCACCAAAGCCTGTTTGTGGGGCCGGTTCCTGAAAATGCCCGCAAACTAAAGGTTTATATCTGGAATGCAGGCAAAGAAAAATATATGTTGAAAGAATATCAGATTGAAGTTTTTGAAGTTATTCCGGGCTAAAATCCCCCGCAAGAAAATCCTTTTATAACTAACATAACACGGCGCTATGTACTTTACATTCGGGAGGGTCTTTGCTTGCTCAATATTTTATCCCAAAACCGAATGTAATATCTCAACAGAATTCATTTCTCCAAATCCGGGCAGGTGCAATTGATAATAAGTGGTTAAGATATCAAGCAGTTTCCTGCGTTCGGGATAAGTGATCTTCAATTCGTGGTTTTTTTCAAAAGAGGTGGTGAGCAATAAACCAATCTGTTCAGCCTCTTTGCCACTGATGTAATCGGGATGTTGGGGAATATTGTTTGTAAACAACCCTTCGCGCAAATCAAAAAACGTCAACGAGTCACCTGTTATCTTTTTCGGATAAAATCCCAGAAAGCGGCTTAACTGCACCAAAAAAACGAGATGAAAGTTAATAATGTCCTGATCGGACATGTCGAGCCAGGTCAGGGTGTCGAACAGCCAGTTGAAAAGAAGATTGTTGGGCGTTTCTTCACGGATGGAACGGTAAAGCAGCTCATCAATAAAAAACAGGAACGAACGTTTTATCATATCAACAGGCAGGGAATGGTAGGCATAAGCTACTTTGGCTTCTTTCAGGTATTGGATGTTTTTGTTTTCGCGAAAGTTAACAACCAGTTCAAGCAGGGTTAACGGCTGGAACAAAGCAAGCCGTGTTTTCGAACGCCGCCCCCTGATGCCTTTGATGATGAAAGACTGCAACCCGAATTTTTCGGTATAAATTCTGGCAATAATGCTTGATTCAGAATAGTTAAAATACTTAAAAATAATTCCTTTGGTTGTGTGCAGCATATCACATACTGTTCAGGGTGTTCAAAGTGCCGGCCCTGCCTTGTAAATTTGAAAATAACCCAATGGCAGGTTACCTGATGATCAATATTTTTGTTGCCAGTTTTTCGGAACCGTCGTTATTAGTAATAAATACCAGATATACGCCCGAAGCGGCTTCCCTGCCGTCAAAATTCTTGCCGTCCCACACGGCCTGTCCCCCTTCCGAACGGGTTTCAAAAACCAGGTTTCCCGAAGTGTCGGTAATCTTAACGGACGACTTGTTAGCCACCCCTTTGATGGCAATCACACCGTGGTATTCAGGCCTGACGGGATTGGGATAAGCATAAACACTTGATCCGGGCGGTGGGGGAGGTGTTGCCGTCCCACGATAGGATATAATGCCTTTTGCCGTCCCGAAAAATACTTCTCCGTCATCATTGATGGCTATGCCTGCGATGCTGTTTGACAATAGCGGGCTGTTGGCTGTGGTGAAATGTGCCAGTTGCCGGATACCGTCGGAAGAAAGGTAAAAAACACCGGCCCGATCGGTGCCGATCCATTTGTTGTTGGCCCCGTCAATGGTTATGGCTGTTACGGTTTCGGTTTCCAGTAAAATATCTGCCAGGCCCGATCCGTCATTTCGCGGAACAAGAATCTGCTGTGCGTCGGAGTTAACACCGGATTCAAAAATGTTTTCCGGCGAATAAAACACATTGATCCCTTTATCGGTGCCTACCCAGATTTCGCCATCCTGGTCAATCGCCATCGAATAAACCTTACTTCCGGCTATGCCCCCGTTACCTGTGGATGAACTTAAAACTTTCACTTTGTCATCATTGGGATTATCAATGGTGTTGTTGTCATTAAAAACGATAATATAACCATCCGTACGTTTGATGATCCATTTCTGGTTGCTTTTGTCAACCATCAATTTACCGATATCTGTGGCGCTTAATGTGCCGCCCAGATTAAATGACCGCCATTGGCCATCATTTTTCATTACAGAAATAATATCGGGAGCACTGGTGTTGGCAACCCACAGGTTATGCTGGTCGTCATAATCCAGGCCGCTTATCAATATCTTTGTCGGATTACCTACCCATCTTTGCAAACTGCTGTTTTCATCGGTATAAATGTTATTCAGTTGGTTATCCACAAACTTTAACAAGCCATGATCCCACGTGCCGATATAAACCACATTGGGATTCTGCGGGTCAACTTTGACGACAACAAAATCGGAAATCGTATCAAAAGCAGGGGTGTTGGAACGGTTGTGTGTGTACCATGTATTGTCAATGAAAGCAAAAACACCATCTTTCATATAAAGTTTACTCCAGTTGGATTGTCTTCCACCCGATGCGACCCAAACGTTCTTGCCGCCTGCATCCAGATCAAAGACATTGATACTTCCCGGCCCGTTGGGTTTAATGAACTCACCGTTGAAAGTACTCCAGTTTTTGATCAGCCCCAGCTTAGCATCCCCAATCCATAAATACTCGTCATTTCCCTTATCCATACTGAGGGGCCTGATACCTTTCCCTGCCACTTTCCATATTTTATTGGTTTCATTTCCATTGACATCAAAAATTTTTACGGCATAGCGGCTTACCAGATACATTTCATTATCACGAACAAGGAATTGAAAATGGCGGTCAATATTTTTTTTATCAAAATAATTCCAATTGGTGCCATCAAAAACAAACAGGGTATCCCCGTCAAATTCCGCTGCCTTGTAATAGTTGGTATAAATTTTACCTGCAAAAGCCTGAATGATATTGTAAGCCAGGTCGGGATGGACGAGGCGTTTGTCTTGATGCCATTCGTTGTAATCGGCCAGGTTTTCTGCGTTGACGTCAGCATAGTAAATGCCGTGCCCGGTAGCGGCAAAAAAAGAAGTGTCGTTCGAAGTCATATCAAAAACTTCGAGGGTACTGCCTTCGGGCCCGATGTAATAAGTATCGTGGATTTCTTCACGCGCCATATCCAAAACCACAATGCCAAAACCACACGACAGATAAGCGTATTTGTCTTTAAACATGATGTTGTTGATGGTTTTTTTGCCGAGAATATCTTTGTCTTTTATATCGGGAATGTTGATAACTGTGCCGTCTGAATGAATCAGGTCAATGTTGGTGTTTTCATAAGCCACTAATAATATGTTAAGTTTTTTGTTGAATGCGATTGTTGTGATACCTACATCGCTGAGGCCTTTTACTTTGTCAAACCGGGTTACCGAATTGTCTTTGGTGTTGTAAATAAACAGGCTGTAAGGTGTAGCAGCAAAAATTACATCGCCTGCAACGGCAACCCCGATGACTTTGTTGTAAGGCAGGTGTGTGCGCCATTCACCAATACCGATGTCCTGTCCCAGAAAAGGGCTGGTAAAAACAAAGATGAAAACGGATAAAAAAATAGTTTGAAAATAGGGTTTCAACATGGGTTTCTTGATTGAATTGAATTAATAATTAATAAACTGAATTTTGCCCGGTTTATTGCAGTCATTTTTTTAGTGTAAATTTGAATTTATGAATTCATCAGGTTAAAAACAATACGAAAGTAGAAAAAATGTTTTATGTAATCACGGTATCGAAAGCCGGCTGATGAATATTATACTTTTATCAAATTCCAATAAAAAAAAACAAATGATAAAACTGGGGCATGTTAACAAACGGAATTCAGACCTTTTATTGATCATTCTCCTCGTGCTTCCTGTAATTTTTATCAATCTTCAACATACTGTTGATTGGGGTGGCGATTATGCCATGTACATCAGTGAAGCGATGAATATTGCGCATTGTCAGCCTGTTAGTAATATACAATATGTATATAACACAAATGCCCCCATGATCGGGCCTCTTCTGTATCCTGTCGGTTTTCCTTTGCTTTTAGCTCCAGTTTGCCTAATTTACGGAAACAACATCGTGTCTATGATTGTTTACCTGTCGTTAATACTCATCCTGTTGGCTTTGGTGTTGCAGTTGTTTTTCAGGCAATATTTTTCTAAAACAGTATCCATCTTACTGGTACTTGTGGTTTTGTTTAACCCGTGGTTGTTGCATTTTAAGAATGAAATTTTAGCCGATATTCCTTTTACACTCTTTTTTTACCTGACACTGATTTTATATTTACGCAAATCAAAAGCTCTGTTTACGGGCTTTTTAATGGGTTTTACAATATTGATAAAAACGGCCGGTTTTGTTTTGCCTGTCGCTTTCATATTGTACTTATTTTACCGTCTGTTTGCCGAACCCACCGGCCGTAAAATCATAACCAAAAGACTCTTAGTGCCGATTGTTTATTCTTTGTTACTTGTTTTTTTTGTAAATAAAATCCTCTTTCATTTGCCATCGGGCATTGATTTGTATTCCGGGAATTTCAGCCTTATTGCTTTAAAGCATCATTTTTTAACAAATATAGCCCTGTATATCGAAATTTTTCAATCTTTTTTTTACAGGAATTTGTACGACTGGAAATTTTTGGTATTAATTACTCAGCCGGTACTTTTCACTTTTGCCCTTATCGGGTTTCTCAACAGTAAAAAAGATTTGCTGTTTTTTGTTTTTTCCGTCTATCTGCTGATGCTCATTATTTATCCTTATCATGCTTCCGGTTTTCGTTTTCTTTTACCGGTTCTTCCGATTTTGTTGAATTATTCCGTAAACGGATTTAAAAGTATCCGGTGGCGGTTTTCTGTGCGGAAACAGTTACTTGTACCACTGATTGCGGTTTTTTTGCTGGGGCAATATATCCCTGAAATTATTCGTTTGGTGCAAAAACCTGAAATAACAAAACCCGGCCCTCAGGAGCAAACATCGCAGGAAGCATTTGAATATATCCGCAGCCATCTTTCCGAAGACGAAACGGTTCTGTTTACCAAGCCACGGGTGCTGGCGTTATATACCGGAAGAAAGTCGGTTTGTAACGAACTTTCCGATGATATTGAGAAGATCGGCCGATTATTAAAACAAAAGGATGTGGGTTATATCCTTACCAATGAAAATTTATCTAACCCGGCAATGGAAAAATATCTCATTGCAAAAAAGAATCAGGTTTTGCTGATTTGGAGTAACAAGAAATTCAGGTTATATCACCTTAATTATCAGGAATAAAAAATTTTGTTTATCAGTTTTAATATTTTTCAAGTATTGCTTTAACACCGATTAGTACTTCCTCCGGATAAGAGGACAAATTATTTTTTCCTCGGCCAGCAGTAACAATATTTATATATTTGTTTGATCGGCAATTGTATGAAAAACAGAACAAAAATATTACACGAATCGTATTTACTGTTCATCAGTTTCATCATTTACCTGTTTACTTTTCCTGAATTTAAACCGGTTTATGGAGTCGGACTTGACCAGTCTTACGTATGGGCTTTAAATTATCTTGTGGCACATGATTATCAGGCTTTGATCCACCTGAACTATCCCGTCGGGCCACTGGGGTTTTTAAAATATTCGGTTGCCCTCGGTGATAACCTGTTGATTTCGTTATTGTTTTTTTCAATCGTCAAACTGATTTTCATTTATCTTTTGTTAAAGTTAAATTGCAGGAACACAAATAAAATACGGGTAACGGGCATTTTGATAACCTGGATTGTCGGCTATTTTACCGGCATTGCCTATTCGCTGATCGGAATTACGGTGATATCCCTGATTTTCGCAAATGATAAAAAAGAAAAAATTTCTTTTTTCATCCTGGCCAATGTGGCTGCATTTGCCGGCTTGCTGATCAAAACCACCATTGGCATTCCGGCTTACTCTGCCGTTGTGGTATTTATTGTACTGCGGTTTTTATCAAAGCCGGTCCGGTGGAATGAGATACTGTCTTATGCCGGTATTTCCCTTGCTGTAATTTTTATTGGCGGCCTTGTTGCCTTCCGCGGAATATTGCTTTTTATCAATTACATCGCAGGCCTGTTTCATCTTGCCTCGGGATATTCATCCGCGATGGCCCTATTCCCTGCAAACAACTGGTGGCTTTTGAGTGGATTCATCATCACCGTAGCTGTTTTCCCTTTATGGGTAAAAGATAAAAAAGTACGTACGGCCTTTGTTTTATTGTTATTTCCGCTTTTTGCCCATTGGAAACTGGCCATGGGAAGGGAGGACGTTTATCATGTCATGGCGATTGGTTTCCTCGTTGTTTTTTGGGGAATCATTTTGTCCGGTGCCAGGCCGATAAAAGTCCGCTATTTACTGCTCCCGGCACTGTCGGTTATGTTGTTTTATGCCAATATGATGAATGTCCCTTTGTTTTCAGGATATAAGATTGAAGTGGTTGGCATTAACAACTTTACCCAAACCCTTGTCAACTATCAGTCATTTAATAAAAAATACGGGTTGATTTCCGAATCCAATATAAAAGCAAATGTTGTTGACCAAAAAACAGCAACTTTGATTGACGGTAAAACCATTGACATCTATCCGTGGGATTTATCTTACGTACCTGCTAACAATTTTAACTGGAAGCCCAGGACAACATTGGAAATCGGGGCGGCAACATCACCCTGGCTGTCACATAAAAATGCCATCTGCTATTCGGGGAAAAATGCACCCGATTTTGTTTTATTTCATCTGTCAGACGATCAATGGGGCGGAAAGTTCGGCTCAATTGACGGCCGTTATATTTTAAATGATGAACCCGAAGTGATATTCACCTTGTTGAACCATTACGAACCGGTTATTAAAAACAATAAATTTTTGTTATTTGAAAAGAAAAGCGTTTCAGGGATCATTGCAGAAACAAACGTTTTACATCAGGAATCGGAATGGAATAAATGGATATCCATTCCGGCTTATCAGGGCATTACCCGTGTTAAATTTTATTATAAAAAAAATCTGCTTGGCCGGATAAAATCTTTGCTTTATAAGGGAGAGGCATACTACATTGATTACCGGATGACGGATGGTAAAATACTTACTTACCGGTTTTTAGCGGACAATGCTTCCGGGGGTTTATGGATCAATCCGTTCATTTTAAATCCTTCCGACGGAAGTAATCAGCCGGTGGTCAACGAGATCAGGTTCAGGTGTTCAAACTACAGCATGGTCAAAGATAGAATTGAACTGGCCTGGCAGCATCTGTCACCGGCAAACAACAAACCGGCCAAAAGTTTGTTTATCCATAATGATGCAGCAAACAGAAAAATTATTTATCAGTATTTTAATGATTTCGAACACCGGCCGGGTACTTTGCCCTCTCTTAATAAAAAATTGGATTCTTCCGTATCCTTCTCGGGAAACTATTCGGAGAAAGTTTTGTCAAACAATTTTTCTACAGCCCTGAAGATCAAGATTGATACCATTTGGCCGGCCGGTGCCGAAAAAATTATGGTTGAGGCAAAACTGATGTATTGGATGGAAAACAACGGGAAAACCGGTTTGGTGATCTCTTTAAGCCAATCGGATAAGAATTTCTGGTCGTTCCTTCCGTTGAAAAACAGGGATAAACAAAAGGAATGGAAATACAGTTTTCTAAAAAAAACGCTGGAGAAAAACAATCAGCGGAACGGGTTGTTGAAAATTTATATTTGGAACAAAGGGAAAAGCAATGTTTTTATTGACGATTTTGGCGTGAACATATACACTCTTCCCGGACAGGATACGATGGTGAAATAAATGATAACGACAAACTTTTTGAGGAGTAAAACCGGAATAGTTGAAACAGGGAAAAAAATACATTGAGCAAAAACTGACTATCGGAAACATGGTTTGCGATTGTTGTATCCGTGTTTTGAAAATGGACCTGGAGCAGGCCGGTTTTGAAGTGAAAACAATTAAACTGGGGGAGGCCACGGTTGTTTATGACCCTGAAAAAAGTGAATGGGCAAAAAATCAGGGAGGTGTTGCACAACAATGGTTTTCAATGGATTGTTGATAACGATAAAAAACTGGTCGAGGACATCAAAAGGGCGGTGGTTGACATGGTTCACTATACAACTTACAATGCCATGATCCGGAATTCCGATTATCTGATTGGAAAATTCGGGAAAACTTACCAGTATCTGTCTTCTGTTTTTTCCGATAAAGAAGGGATAACCCTGGAAAAATATATCATCTTCAACCGGATTGAAAAAGTAAAGTCCCTGATTCAGGAAGGGGAGCTTACCCTGAGCGAAATTGCTTTTATGATGGGATACAGCAGTGTACAATATCTGTCAACACAGTTTAAGAACATTGCGGGGGTGTCGGTCACCGATTTTAAAAAAGACCCGGTGCGCTACCGCAAATCCATTGACAAATTTCTTTGATTCATATTTTCAGGATATGTTTACCGCCGGATTTCAATTTTATCCTGTTCCACATCCAAACGCCCAGGCTGGTCAATATCATCACAAAAACAAACCAAAATGCCAAAGCTGGTTTTCCCTGGGTTTTGTAAACCGACGTGGCGATGTTTCCGATAATCAGCCACTGGACAACATAAGCTACCGTAACATTCCGGCCTAACCATTCCATAAAACGTGAAAAGATGTTTTCTGGCTTGCCAGAGATGATATTGGCAAGAAACAGCCAGAAGATCAGGAAACAAAGCGTGTATAAATAAAACACAAAACCGTGGTGGTAATATCGCAGAAGATCAGCCGAAACCTTTAGGCCGTAGTTGAAAAAAATCACCGTTGCCAGGGAAGCTGTTCCCACGATATAATAATAAAAAGGACGGATTTTTTTGCGGCCGTATTTTTGCAGGATATAAAATAAATATCCGGTTAACGGGTAAACCAGCCAGGGGATTAAAGGGAAATAAGACCACCAGGCACCTTCCCCGTAAAAAAAGGCAATAAAATAATTTTGTGTTGACGCACCCACAACCTGTTGGAGCAAAAACCGGAGAAACAGAAAGAAAACTAACGTGAAAATAAAAGGCAAAGGTTTCAGCCCAACGAACTTTTTCATTAAGGCCAGGATAATAATACTGAGCCCTGCCAGGAATAAAATATCCACCCCGAAAATATATACCAAAGCCCCGATTTGCAGGCTTCCCGTATAAATATTGATAAGCAGGTGAAAATTCAGTCCGATGTTCAGTGCAAAACCGAGCAGGATCAGTTTAACACCACGGATTATCATTTGTTTAGCCGTCTTTCCTGAAAGTGCCACATAATAACCCATCACCGCCATAAATACGGGGGCTGCCGGTGGGCCGCCCAGAAACAGGGAAATCCGCCCGGTAAGACTGTCAAAGATATCCTGCCTGGCAAAAAGCTCCATCAGGTGCACCTGTACCATCAGGACTATGGCGACCCCTTTAAGCAGGTCGGCCGTACGGTTTCTTGAAGACCTTTCCATACCCGGTATTTTGTGATAAACCATGTGTTATTTTGACGGCTGTTTTCAGCACCTTTCGTTTAACCCGGTTGCTAAAATAGGAAAACCCATGGATGCCATCTGTCGTTGTTGTGGACAGTGGAACAACATCAGGCACAACAATTTTTTTTATTGCGTTAGTCACCAGACATTATTCTTTCCTGGAGGTTTTTCTTGTCGTATTTTTCAATTGTCTTCATTGTCCATTGATTCTTCATGTTTAATTTTGTTAAATCAGAGAAGAATAGCCACGAATGCACAAATTTTATTTGTGCATTCGTGGCTATTTAGTTTACAATCTGAAGATGATAAAACCTCTTAAGTGGCTGAATAGTTACAAAAACGGTTATTTATTCAACAGTTGACATTTCTTTTTCCACCACTGCTTTTTTCACCGGTTTTTTATCAACGATGGTTAATTCGCGGATCAGGTTTTTCGCCCCGGCAAATTTGTCAATAAGGAACAAAACATACCGTACATCCACACAGATGGTGCGTTGAAGTTTGGGTTCAAAAGCAATGTCACCGCTCATGGCTTCCCAGTTGCCGTCGAAGGCAAGGCCGATCAACTCACCGTTGGCATTCATTACCGGGCTGCCGGAATTGCCGCCTGTAATGTCGTTGTTGGTCAAAAAGCAAACCCTCATCTCCCCGTTTTCGCCATAGCGGCCGTAGTCTTTGGTTTTATATAACTCTTTCAGCTTTTCGGGTACGGTAAACTCCCAACTGGCGGAGTTTTCTTTTTGCATGACCCCTTTTAAGGTTGTATAATAATTGTAATAAACCGCATCGGCAGGGCTGTAACCTTCAACCGTTCCGTAAGTAACGCGCATGGTGAAATTGGCATCCGGGTAAAAATTCTTGTCAGGATACATTGCCATTAAACCGGCAATGTAAAGTTTGTGGCCTTTTTTAAGTTCTTTTTCCGCATCTTTGGTTTTGCCGGCAATCTTTTGGTATTCATCATAAAAAGCCCCGGCAGCGATCAGTGCAGGGTCTTTTTCAAGTGTTTTCAGTTTGGGTTTGTTCAAAAAGGCTTTCACTTTAGCCGGGTCATCAAAAATGGATTTTTCAAAAACATAACCGGCATATTTACTCCAGTCGCCATGATACTTGTTATCGGTTTGAAGAAGCATGACCGGTTGTTGGTCAAGCGGTACATTTTCATAATACATCTTCATCATTGCCGCGTATATATTTCTGTCAATAACAACATTATAATCTTTAAAATGACCGGCAACGCCTGCTTTCAGCTTTTTGATTTCTTTTTGAATATTCCCTTCCGGGGTATTTTTGTCAGCCATCATTTTTTTCAGTGCATTGAAAGCATTGGCATATCCGATAATTTCAGGCCCCCGGTATATGGCTTCCCTGAAATACCATTTGGCCAGGTTGTATTCAGCAATAACTTCATAAGCATTTTTAATCAGTCCCAATGCATCCCCGTATTTTAACTTTTCCTTCGGGTTTTTATACAGCCATTGTGTAAAAGCAGCTTCTTCGTTTTGCTTTTCTTGTTTAACATTCAGTTTCTTAAGGCCTTTTGTCTGCCCGATAAAATATTTCCAGTAATTGGATATCCGGGCATATTTTGAAGCATACTGAAGACGGATCACTTCATTGGTATCCATAGCCTTTTCCATAATATCCAGTTTTTTAGCGCGGATTTTCACAATGGTCATGTTTGTTTGATCCAGTGCCAGTTCAACACCATAGGAAGAGAGATATCGTTGAGTCCTTCCCGGGTTACCCATGATCATGGCAAAATCGCCTTCGTTCACCCCGGCAATGGAAACGGGAAGGTATTTTTTGGATTTTAAAGGGATATTTTTTTTCGAGTAGGTTGCCGGGCTTCCGTCAGGAGCAGTATAAACCCTGAATATGGAAAAGTCACCGGTATGGCGGGGCCACATCCAGTTGTCGGTGTCGGCACCAAATTTGCCGATGGACTCGGGCGGTGTGCCTACCAGACGGATATCTTTATACGTTTCATAAACATACATGTAGTAATTATTACCGGCAAACAGGGGTTTTACGGTGGCGCTGTATGGCGTGCCTTTGGTGGCTTTATCAGTTAACCCTTTGATGTTGTCCTGCATCCATTCGTTTTTTTCCTGGCCACTCATCCCTTCTTTCACACCGCTCAGGGTTTCTTTGGTAACATCCTGCATGCGGATGAGAAATTTCACGGTGAGCCCTTCAATAGGAATTTCTTCATCCAGATTTGTTGCCCAAAACCCGTCCTCAAGGTAATTGTTCTCCGGGGTACTCACCTTTTGAATGCTACCGTAACCGCAATGATGATTGGTGAACAACAATCCTTTGGGTGAAACAATTTCACCGGTACATCCCCCGCCAAAAATAACAACGGCGTCTTTCAGACTGGCATGGTTAATACTGTAAATGTCTTCGGCGGTGAGTTTAAACCCCATTTTTTGCATCTCTGCAATGTTTTTGTTGATCAACAACGGGATCCACATGCCCTCATCGGCTTTCAGGCTTGATGCCAAGCCGATCAATAATGACAGGAAAACAAGAATAAACTTTTTCATAGGTCAAAAAAATATTTCAAATTAGAATTAAAAAAATCACAATTAAATAAACCGCTCCCCCTTTTCAAGTTTCACATCGTTGACGAACTGTCGGATCTGTTGTTCATCATCTTTGCGGCAGATCAGCAGTGAATCTTCTTCCTCAACCACAATATATCCGTCAAGTCCCTGCAAAACAATCAGTTTGTTTTTGGGTACGTTCACAATGCTGTTCACCGTATCATACAACATTACATTTTCGCCTATCACAGCATTTTGGTTATCGTCTTTGTTGCGGATAGTATAAAGGGATCCCCAGGTCCCCAGGTCCGACCATCCGAAATCAACAGCGAGGGTATAAACATTTTCGGCTTTTTCCATGATGCCATAGTCAATGGAGATGTTGCGGCAAACGGCATAAGTTTCTTCGATAAATGTTTTCTCTTCAGGCGTATTGTACAATTCTTCCCCTTTTTTGAAAAGGCTTTCCACATCGTCCAGGTGGTTTTCAAAGGCCTCCATGATACTTCTCAGCGACCAGATAAAGATTCCTGCATTCCAAAGAAAATCACCGCTTTCAAGGAATGATTCCGCAATTTCAAGGTTGGGTTTTTCGGTGAAGGTTTTCACTTTAAAAAGCCGGTTGTCTCCGGTATAAGCCGGTTCGTCAATAAACTGGATATAGCCGTATCCTGTATCGGGCCGGCTGGGTTTGATGCCCAGTGTCAGCAGCCAGTTGTGTTCCGATGTGGCCTTTACGGCGGTTTTAATGTCGTTTACAAATTCTTCTTCTTTCAGAATGATATGGTCGGAAGGGGCAACTACGACAACGGCATCAGGATTTTGGGTTTTTATTTTATGATTGGCGTAAGCAATGCAGGGTGCCGTGTTGCGCCGGGCCGGTTCAAGCAGCACCTGGCTTTCGTCCATGTCAGGCAGTTGTTCCAATACCAGGTCTTTATAAATTTCGTTGGTTACCACCAGGATGTTTTCGGGCGGGCATACGTTGATAAACCTTTCGTAAGTAAGCTGGATCAGCGTTTTACCTGTTCCCAGAATATCAATGAATTGTTTGGGCCGTGAAGTGCGGCTCATGGGCCAGAATCGTGTTCCGGCGCCGCCGGCCATGATGACACAGAAAGTATTCTTATAAATATCCATTTTCGCAGTTTTGATTTTTGCGCTGACAAAGATAAGTAAACGGATTGATTATAAACAAGACCTGACAGGTTTCTAAAACCTGTCAGGTCTCAGATCATTTAAAACCTGTCAGGTCTTGTTTAAATTCTCCCCTTCAATCTTCACCGGCGTTAAAGGATGAAACAGGTAAAAGCGGTTGTTTTGCAAACTCCGGCACTGATACCGTTTCCTTAATTTTTCACCTTTGACAAACTTTTTTCCGTTGTGTATAATAAATACTGTTTCTGCCTGTAGGGTCTCCAGATGGATTTGGCCATTGGGTTTGTCGTAATTCTTTAACAACCGGCTTAATTCAAGTTCGGAAAAAGTGGAAGCTTTGGCATTTTGGATGGAATCATCCAATGCTTTTTGCAGTTCCGGTGAAAAAATATTGAGTTTGAAAAATTCAATCATTAATCTTTTGTATTCATTTTTCCATTCTTTTCCATGCGGGGCCACTTTGTTTTTGTATTGCTCAAACACAAGCAGATGGGCCAGTTCGTGGATAAAAGTGATCAAAAAGGCATAAGGGTTCAGGTCGTGGTTGATGGTGATGCGGTGGTTGCTGTGCCTGACGGGAGGGCGGTAATCCCCCAGCTTGGTCTTGCGGCTCCGGGAAATTTTAAGATGGATTCTTTTTTCAATGATCCGGTTCAGCACGCCGTCAACAGCAGCTTCAGGTATGTATTGAGCTAAGATTTCTTTTTCGGTCATGGGCTGTAAAAGTAAATATTGTTTGAAAAAATAATTGATTATATGTATAAAATAACCTGATTTTTTGCTATCTCAAAAACGATCATCCCCCTTCCTTGCCAAACAAGGTTTATTTTCTTATATTGTGCTCATTAAAAAATTACCAAAAAACCACAATTATGAAAAAGTTTTTTCTTATTTCATTTTTTGGAATATTGGTAACATTCACAAACCAATTAGCCAATGCACAAACACAATCTATTACCGTTGATACAACAATTACAGCCGATTGTGAGTTTTATCCTTTTAGTTCATCCGATGCTATTTATGGCTTGTCCCTTACCGGTTCAGTGAACCTTTCATCCGACACAAGTTTAATCAGGGTTGTACTGTACGATTCACTTTTTAATGAATACCTCGTCTATGAATCGTACCCTTTAATTGCAGAATCTTCCTTTTTTAATTTTTCCAACGTATGCGATGAAACATGTTATTTAGACGGAACAAGCCCTTATTCAATAGAGGTGCAGGTAATTAGCGCAACACTTAATATATCAACAATTACTTATAACCCGGACTACGTTAATAGGGCTGACAGTTTACAAACAAGTGCAAAACAAACTGTTGAGCTAACTAAAGTAACTGCAATAAATAGTTTCATAGATGAAAATGATATGTTATGGTTTGCCGATACAACTTCTCTTTCAAATATGTCATATCAACAAAAAGAAGCATTATTTGGTCCAAAATTCAATTTGCGGGGGTTTGACTATTACATTGGTGGAATATTTATACCTTGGGGAGAAGAGTTAAGAGAAATTGATAATTCAACATTAATAGAAGAATGGGATTGGAGAAACAGACATGGAGCCAATGATCCGACCAAAGGAGATTATTATTATGACCAAAATCCAGATTATAAATTAACATTTGATAGTTATCATTATGTAACACCTACTCTAATAAATATTAAAACGAAATTGATCGAAAAGGGGCCGCTAACTTGTTCAGTACTTAATTATGGTGCGTGGGGAGGTAATCATGCCTTGGCCCTGGTTGGTTATGGCAAAATAAAGTTAGGTGATACATATTCTGACCCCAGAAATGGTGGTACGATTGAGGTGACAGAAACAGAGAATTCGGAATATATTGGACATACCTACTGGAAATTTAAAAATAGCTATGGAACGGACGAAGGAGATAATGGATATACCTACCTCATTGCAATTTTATACGATCCCTATCAGGTAACATATTACGATACACCAGTTGATAATCTTTTAACACCCGAAACAGAAGAACCATTATGTTTCGACAAAGACAATGATGGTTACTGGAATTGGGGAATACAATATGAGCCTCCGCAAGAATGTTCCTCAATTGATCCATCAGATAAGGACAGCGACGATTCTGACCCTCGTCTACGCCCTTTTGACGAAGATTATTACAGCGTACCCGTTGCTCCGTTAATGGAGGTAAATAATGAAAATGGTAAAGTTATTCCCAACAACTCTTTTTATAGCTT
>CAJVWU010000021.1 GCA_913009755.1 uncultured Bacteroidia bacterium | reverse complement strand
GCCAAAAGGATATGGGACAGATTTGAGTTTGTTTTTACACCCAAACACGGAAGTTGGCTAAATATGGCAGAGATAGAGTTACATGTATTAAATGGACAATGCTTGAACAGGCATATTTCCACAATGGGAAAAATCAAGGAAGAGGTAAATGCATGGCAAAATCATAGAAATAATAAAGTGCGTACCATAAACTGGCAATTCACAACAAAAGAATCAAGAGTGAAATTAAAAAGACTTTATCCGTCAATTAATACTTAACTTAACACTAGTTATTAACCGTTCATCAGAAAATTCAAAGTAGCTATAAAACTAACCCGAAAATATTTATTTGTCTGTTTATGAATGTTTTATGTATTTTATGTCTGTATTTACCTACACTAAAGCATAGGTAAAAGCCTATAAACCGCCTTTCTTGATCTATGCATTTATTATTAGTCTTTTTACACCCTAAAACCATGTTTACCTATTTATCATGAAAAATGGAGTAGGATAAATTCAGGTGATCGTGCAAATGCAATCGAAAAAAACGCTTGCTGAGCTATGGAAACGTTGCCGAATAAAGTATTAACAAGCAAGAAATAAGGAGGAAGCATGGAATCAGTAGTAAAGTTAACCGAGAAAGGACAACGTGATTATATTCTTATTCAGCGCGTTTTAGACCAAAACGACCAACAGGCTTACACAGAACTATTAAACCACTATCAGGACTCTCTATATTATATGATGCTGAAAATGTCAGGTGATCCTTTAGATGCCGATGATCTTACCATTGAAGCATTTGGAAAAGCATTTAAAAACTTAAAGCATTATACCCCGGATTATGCTTTTAGTACCTGGTTGTTTAAGATTGCGACCAACAACTGCATTGATTATATGCGTAAAAAAAGCAAGGTTGATTCAGCCATTAAAATTGACAAAACAGACAACAATTATAAGATGACCAGCCATTTGCCGGCTTCAGGACTGGATCCGGAAGAGCAGATCATCAAAGAGCAAAAAATTGATCTTGTCCATAAAATTGTTAAAAATCTGAAGCCACATTACCGGAAACTAATTGAAATGAAATATTTTAAAGAATATTCTTATGAAGAGATATGCCAGGAAATTGATCTCCCTTTAGGAACAATCAAAGCACAAATTTTCAGGGCAAAGGAACTTCTTTTCAATATTTTAAAAGATAACCGGGAAATGATTTAATCATCTGAACTAAGATATTCCCTAATATTTATTTATACTTTAAGCGGCATACCCTGCCGCTTTTTTTTAATTCCAATTTTTAAAAAATATTAATGCCCGGAGAAATGTTCATTTTCCCTGCATTTCTTTTTCTTTGTCTTTTTAATACATATATTTTTCAGAAAAAGTAACAATAAAAGGATACGGCTTATGGTTAGCTTTCTGACGTTGGGCAATCTTATAAGTATCAAATGGAATATCATCAACCAGTTTTTCGTCTTTAAAACTATACTTTTTTTGAATGGCTTTACGATATTGATATTCTACAACAATTTTTTTGGTATCGAACGGAATATCATCAATTAACCCTTCATCTGTAAAGTTAAATTTCCTATTCAATGCTTTATGATATTTATAATTGGTAACGATCTTTTTCGTGTCAAACGGAATGTCATCAATCAAACCTTCATCATCAAACTGAAAAAATGATGTTTTGGTTTCAGTCAACATTTGATTATAGATCGTTTCCGTATCAAACGGTATGTCGTTAATTAAATTTTCGTCTTCAAAATAGTAATCTGATGCTTGAAGTGTTAAGCTGAACATTACGGTCATGATGGTCAGGATTGCGGTGATGTAGATTTTCGTTTTCATGGTGTTAAAGTTTTTAATTTCTTGTTTCATGAAGCAAAAGTATGCTCAACAGGACGACAGGCAAAGACATTTTCGGCGAAAGGAAATAAAAAGTCGGTGAATGGCTGAAAACTATCCGGTATTAGAAAAAAACATGGAGTGGCGGGAACAAATAACAGGAAAATTTTTATGCTGCTTTTTCTAAACAAAAAAGCAGAAAATGAAAGCTTAAAAAACAGAGCCTTCCACGGGACTCGAACCCGCGACCTGCTCATTACGAGTGAGCTGCTCTACCAACTGAGCTAAGAAGGCGAATAACAAACGGGGCGCAAAGTTAATCGAATTTTAACAATCAAAATAACGTTTGACAACATTTCATAAATGTGTATGATGTTATTTCTTATTATTTTTTAACAAAAAGGAAATAATAAAAATATCCATTTATTTGTATATTCGCCGCCCGGAAGTTGATTTAATTATTAAACCTGTTTAAAATGAATACTTTAAAAAGAACAATTACATTGTTGGGGTTTCTCCTGTTTTCATTTGTCGTTTTTTCACAGACGGTTGAAGATGCCGGTGCAAAATACAACGAGGGCAATACGGCCATGCAAAATAAACAATATGCCGATGCCGTCACCTTGTATAATGATGCCCTGGCAATGGCTGATGCTGCCGGTCCTGATGCAGACCAGTTGAAAGGGAATATCCAAACCCAATTGATCAACGCCTATTTAAAAAATGGTCTTGTTTTCTATAAGAACAAAAATTACAATGCCGCAATAACTAACCTTAATCAAAGCTATAAACTGGCAAAGAGTACAGGGGATGATACAATGGCAAATAAACTTGCAGGTTATATTGCCAAACTCCACTCATCAAAAGGCTTATCCCTGATTAAGCAAAAAAAACTGGATGATGCTCTTGTAGAATTTAAAAATGCGCGCGTTACAAATCCTAAATGTGTGATTTCGTTTTATGGAGAAGGTATAGTTTATAAAGATAAAGGTGATATGACTGAAATGATGTCGAGCTTTGATAAAGCTATTCAATACGGTACTGAAAACCAGAAAATGGTAAAATACGCTAACAAAGCAAAGTCGGTAGCGGCAATAGGCCTGTTGGCTGAAGCCACCAAAGAATTACAAAAAGAACATGCTGCAAAAGCAGTGGAATACATCAATAATTCCTTTAAATATAAAGCCGCCGATGGGGAAACTTATTATTATCTTTCCGTTGCTTATAACAAATTAAAAAAATATGGAGAGGCCATTGCTGCTGCTAAAAAGTCAATCGGTATGAAAGAAGGTGATAAATCAGACGTCTATTTTCAGCTTGGGCAGGCTTATGAAGGAAAGGGTGACAACACCAGTGCATGCAGTGCTTTTAAAAAGGTGACAACCGGCCCGAATGTTGATGCCGCCAAATATGAAATAAAAGAAAAGTTAAAGTGTGGCTAAATATCAGGGATATAATCTCATTTATTTTCTTTTACTGTTTCACAAACTTTGTCCTTCTCCCGGCTAAATATTTAACACTGAAGATTGTATAAGCCATACCTCTCGATACTATGTTGATGCGTAAATATGATCCTGCAAAAAAGGAGCTTTGGCCTATTCCATTTGTATAACCTTATTGAAGGTGTCCTCTTTTGTTTTTTTATTTTCAAATCCTGGTACGATATTGATCAATTTGCTTCATTCAAAGTCAGCTTTCAATAGTCTTTAAACTATCCCTGCGTGTCAAGTGTTTTTTGGTTTATTTTGCTTTTATAAAAAAATAAAAATGGAAAAAACGAATCACGACCTTTATACTTTTTACCGAAAACAACTGGATGATTATTCTGAAAAACTTCACTTCATATCCAAACAAATCCGTAAAATATCAATCTGGCGTATCATCATCTTTTTATTGACGATAACCGGTATTTATGTTGCTTCTTCTTATCAATGGATACCGGTAATAATTACAGCTATTATTGGTTTTGGTATTTTTTTATTCCTGATTGTCAGGCACTCCACTCTTTTTAAAGAAAAAAAGCGATATGAAATCCTGGTGAAAATCAACACCATGGAACTGGATTTGCTTGCTGGCAAAACAACGGGCAAACCTGATGGCATTGAATGGCTAAGCCCTGACCATCCTTTTGCCGAAGATCTGGATATTTTTGGGGAAAAATCACTTTTTCAGCTGATTGACAGAAGTGCTACCCAACAAGGGAGAAGTATACTTGCTAAAACGTTATTGAAACTTTATCATGATGAAGATAAATTGTTTAACCGTCAACAGGCTATTTCCGAATTGAAAAAAAAAACCAGGTGGAGACAGTCTTTTCAGGCTACCGGAATGCTTAGCGATGAGCAACCGGATGACATTGATGGTCTGATCAATTGGTCACAAGAAAAAAAATCAGTTTTTGATAATCTTTTTTATCGTTCATTACTGGTAATCAACCCTGTTATCGGTATTTTGGTGGTACTTCTTATTGCGTTTAAAGTATTGGCTTTCAGTAGTTTTTTGTTTTTTTTAATCTTGCCTTTCATTATCCTTCTTCCCAAAATTGCAATAATTAACCGCGAACACGGAAATCTTAGTAAAAAATCATCCTTTATTTTAAAACAGGCCGAATTGTTTAAATTGATAGAAAAAGAAGATTTCAAATCGGGTTTGTTACAAACTGCTAAAAGCAACCTGGTTACAGGAAAAGACCCGGCATCGAAGGCCATCCGACAACTTTCCGGAATATCCGAATCTTTTGATTATCGCCTGAACCTGCCGGTGGGGATTTTTTTAAACATCTTTTTTTTGTGGGATATCCGACAGATGATACGACTTGAAAAGTGGAAAAGACATTATCAAAATAAAATTGAAAGCTGGTTTGGTTCACTTGCCCAATTTGATGAACTTTGTTCGTTTGCCGGCTTTGCTTTCAACCACCCCCGGGCTGTTTTTCCCGAATTCTCTGAAAATGAATTTGAACTGACTGCACAAAATCTTAAGCATCCTTTTATCCCTGAAAACTTATGCGTTGGCAATCCCGTTGCTTTTAAAGACTGGCAACAGTTTCAAATAATAACAGGAGCCAATATGGCCGGCAAAAGCACCTATTTGCGCACTACAGGCATCAATCTTGTTTTGGCCATGACCGGTGCACCGGTCATGGCTGACCGCTTTGTCTTTAAACCGGTTGAAATTTATACCGGAATTAAAACAAACGACTCGCTTCAGGAAGGCGAATCCTACTTTTTTGCCGAACTGAAAAGGTTGAAAAACATAATCACCGAACTGGAACAGGGAAAACATTTATTTATTATTCTGGATGAAATACTGCGCGGGACCAATTCAGCCGATAAACAAAAAGGATCCAAAGCGCTCATCAGGCAACTTATCGGGCTGGGTGCATCCGGTATGATTGCCACACATGACCTGACCCTGGGGGACCTGGCGGATGTTTTTCCTGAAAACGTTACCAACAAACGCTTTGAAGTGGAAATTGAAAATAATGAACTGGTATTTGATTATAAACTAAAAAATGGTGTTTCACAAAACCTGAACGCTACTTTTCTGATGAAAAAAATGGGGATTACGATAAACTAAAAAATATGAAAAAAAACAAATCATTTGACCTTGTTCTTTTTATTTATTATAATTTCGTCCATTTAAAAAAAATCTTGAATTAGATTCCAAATAGTTCATTAAAACCCGAAAAATTCATTTATCTTTAACGTGAAAAAATAATACGTCATGAAATCAAATCTTTTTTCAAACTGGTGGTCGTTTACGGTAAGCGGCATCATCGCATTATTATATGCTTTATTGGCATTTTACAATCCGGGTGAGCTTTCCAAAATTATTGGTTTTTTTGGTATTATCATTCTTATTGCAGGTATTGCCATGCTGATTGGTACCATCAGCAACATCAAAAACAAGCAACCTTATGCAGCCGACCTGATATGGTCAATTCTGACGATAGCTGCTGGTGGAATCCTTACTTTTTACACTACCCAAGCCGTTAAAATTTTTGTTATAATCGTTGGAATATGGGCTATTCTGATCGGGGCAATTCAGTTTTATATAATGACAAAACTTGATACGGAAGACAAAAGCCGGAATACATTTCTTATTAGTGGGATAATTACTATTGTATTTGGTGTTATTTTGTTTTTTAATCCCTTTCAGGCTGCAAAATTCCTGCTTCTGCTAACCGGGGTTTTATCCTTTATTATAGGAATCCTTTTGATTGCACTTTCCATAAAAATGAAAAGCCTGTCGAAAGATGCACAATCTTAATCGAATTTGATATCCTTAATTCGAAGTTGCAAAGAAGTGTGACCCTGCCAGTAATTCTCGTCAATATGATAACAAATACTAAAAGTTTTACCGGTTATCATGTCCTCAAAATGTTGTCCCTGGTTAAATGCAATAGCGGGAAAAGGGCTTCCGGTGTGGTCGGGATGTACAACGGAAAATTTCAGGTGATTGCTTCCGTTTTTCCCAACTAATTTAACATATCCCGTATCAATAACATTTGTGGTTTGAAAAGACGGTGACATGTTACCCGGCCCGAAAGGGGCAAATTGTTTGAGTATCCTGAAAAACTTTGAGTTGATATCACTGATATAAAGTTCTTCATCAATCTCTATCTCCGGGATCATCATTTCATCGGTTAGCCTTTCGGAAGCATAGTTTTCAAATTCTTCGATAAAACGATCAAGGTTTTCCGGTTTTAAAGCCAGGCCGGCAGCATAAGTATGGCCACCGAAATGTTCAAGCAGATGACTACATGAATCTATTGCATCATAAATATCAAAATTCTTGATCGAACGGGCTGATCCGGTAATTAAATCTCCTGACCGGGTCAGAACGATGGTGGGCCGGTAAAACGTTTCAATCAATCGTGATGCCACAATACCGATCACCCCTTTGTGCCACGTTTCTTTGTAAACAACTGTAGTCCTTCTGTTTTTATGATCCTTATCTTTTGTCAGGACATCGATGGCTTCGATAGTAATGCCCGTATCCAGATCCCTTCGTGTAAGGTTCAGCTCGTTGATTTGTTTACCCAGTTTTTCCGCATATTCATTTTCGCGGCTGATCAACAGCCTGACCGAATCGGTTGCATCTTCAATACGTCCGGTTGCATTAATTCGGGGGCCAACCAGAAAAACCAGGTCATTGATTGTTATTTCCCTGTCAAAATAAAAATTTGCTGAATTTTTATTTTTTCCCAACCCTGCAGAGGATAAAAGCACACGTAACCCTGCCCGGGGTTTTTCATTGATCTTTTTTAACCCGTAATAGGCAAGCACACGGTTTTCCCCGATCATGGGTACAATATCGGCAGCAATGCTTACTGCAACAAGATCAATTCCCGAAAAAACCGTACTTTCAGGATTGCCTCTTTTTTTTGCAATCGCCTGAATCAATTTAAAACCGACCCCGCATCCCGATAAATCTTTAAACGGATAAAGGCATTCGGGTTGTTTGGGGTCAAGCACGGCAGCAGCATCAGGAATTACATCGCCGGGCCTGTGATGATCACCGATAATAATTTCCAATCCATGTTGTTTGGCATATTTCACTTTTTCTACGGCTTTAATGCCGCAGTCGAGGGCAATGAGCAAGGTAAACCCGTTTTCGCAGGCAAAATCAATCCCTTTGTATGAAATGCCATAACCTTCTTTATAACGGTCAGGAATATAAAATTCAACTTTTTTATGAAACCGGCGAATGAAAGAATACACCAAAGCCACTGCAGTTGTCCCATCCACATCATAATCGCCGAAAACCATAATTTTCTCACCACGTTCGTGTGCCAAAAGAATCCGGTCAACAGCTTTATCCATATCCTTCATCAGGAACGGATCATGTAAATGTTTTAAACCGGGCCTGAAAAAACGTTTGGCTTCATCGTAGGTTTTAATCCCCCGTTGAACGAGCAAAATGCTTAATCTTTCGTTGATATTGAGCGCGTTGGATAACTGCTTAACCGCCTCTTTATCTGTTGTCTTTTTCAGTACCCACCGCTTTTCCATTGCTCACTTGTGTTTAGCCTGTAAAGATAACGATTTCTTAAAAATTAATGAAATGATTTAAGGTTATAAATCCACGGCTTTATAAAAAGATCGGCTAAAAATTTGAACGCATGGCTTCGACAGGGTCAAGACGCGAAGCTGTCCACGAAGGGATAAACCCTGAAACCAATCCGATGAAGGCGGAGACCGACAGTCCCAGAACAATGTTCCAGATAGTAAGGGTTAGTTTGAAATTTACCAGTGAACCGGCAAGATAGGTAAGTACAAATACGATAATGAGTCCAACCACCCCCCCGATGATTGACAGAAAAATGGATTCAAATAAAAATTCAAGAAGAATAAAATATCGTTTTGCCCCCAATGATTTTTGAATACCAATCTGGGTGGTCCTTTCCTTTACCGAAACAAACATGATGTTGGCAATGCCAAAACCGCCAACAAGGAGCGAAAAACCGCCGATGATCCAACCAACCATTGCGATAACAGTAAACAATTGGTCGAAACCCTTAGTAATAATATCTGTTTCATTAATGGCAAAATTATCTTCTTCCCTGGGTGGTATTTTTCTGATTGACCGCATAATTCCGGTAACCTCATCACGCATCTGATCATTACTGATGCCGGGTTTAGCCATTACAATAATTGTAGTTCTTATATTTCTTGCGTCAATCAGGCCCAGCGCGTAATTTACCGGAATCAGGATATAATCGTCCCTCGAATTTCCAAAAACACTCTCCCCTTCTTTTTTCATTACCCCTATAACAAACAGTTTGCGACCAAATATCTTTATTTTTCTTTCAATCGGATCAATACCCTGAAAAAGGTTTTTCGACACGTTAGAACCAATGATGCAAATATTTTTACCTCCTTTCGATTCGGAAGGCGTAAAATAACGCCCCTGTTGAAGGTCAAATTTCATCACTTTATTGTAATCCTGGGAAACGGCAACAATGGGAATATTTTCCATTGAGTTGTTTTTGTAATATGCATTTCGACTGACATTAAACATAAAAGCAGCATCTTCTATCGTATTGCTGCGTTTAACCAATTCCTGCATCTCACTCATTTTTGTTTCAGGCCGGTTTAAATACTTCCACCAGGGATAGTTGCTGCCCCCCATCATCCAGGGCCATTTTTGAATAAACAAAACATTGCTCCCCAATGAATTGATTTCATCTTTTATTGCTTTTTCCAAACTGTCGAAAACAGTAAATACCGAAATGATTGAAAAGATGCCGATGGTAATGCCCAATAGAGACAGAATTGTCCTTACCTTATTAATTACCATGGCGTTGAACGCAAAAGCAATGCTTTCGATTATGAGTTTTAACCTGATCATTTTTTACCTTTTCTATACACTGATTTTATTAACAATAATTCATTGTATAAATATGTCAGTAAAAGTAATGAAGATTTGATTAAATCATATTATTTTGCAGTACTGTAAGTATTTTGATATTCATTATTCTGAAAAATAAATAATTGCCTTGAAAAAATTCAAAACTGCTTTAATTTCAGTGTTTTATAAAGATGGCCTTGATGATGTCCTGAAAAAACTTCACAGCCTGGGAATAGAGATCTACTCGACCGGCGGTACCTTTAATTTTATAAAAGAGAAAGGTTATGAGGCCAAAACCATCGAATCGCTTACCGGTTACCCTTCCATTTTGGGGGGCAGGGTAAAAACTTTACACCCCAAAGTTTTCGGTGGTATCCTGGCACGAAGTGAAAATAAGGAGGATACGGATCAACTGGAAGAGTTCCAAATCCCTTCTTTCGATCTGGTTATTGTTGACCTTTATCCTTTTGAGGAAACCTTGCGTTCAACAAACGATACGGATAAAATCATTGAAAAAATTGATATCGGCGGGATTACACTGATCAGGGCAGCAGCAAAGAATTATAAAGATGTATTGGTTGTTTCCGGTGCTGCAATGTATAATGAACTGATCCGTCTCCTTGATGAAAAACACGGGGAAAGCACCCTTGACGACCGCCGTTATTTTGCAGCCCGTGCATTCAACATCAGTTCACATTATGATACGGCCATTTTCAACTGGATAAACCCCGGAAATATCAGGGCGTTCAAACAAAGCGTTCTTGATTCCACTGTCCTTCGTTACGGTGAAAACCCACACCAGGAAGGTATTTTCTTTGGAAACCCCAATGAGGTTTTCGGGCAATTACACGGAAAAGCCATTTCATACAATAACCTGCTTGATCTGGATGCAGCCATCAGCCTGATCAATGAGTTTCAGGAAACTACTTTTGCCATTATCAAACACAACAACGCCTGTGGGCTGGCTACCCGGGATTCCTTAAAACAAGCCTGGATAGATGCGTTGGCGGGCGATCCGGTGTCTGCTTTCGGGGGCGTTCTTACTGCCAACAAAATCATTGACCGGGAAACGGCAGCAGAGATTAACAAAATATTTTTTGAAATCATCATTGCTCCCGAATATGACGATGACGCACTGGAAATCCTCAAATCAAAAAAGAACAGGATAATTCTCATAAAGAAACCGTTCAAATTCCCCGAACGTCAATTCAGGTCGGTACTGAATGGCGCACTGAGCCAGGACAGGGATACGGTTACGGAAACACCTGAAAACCTGAAAACGGTAACCCGTAAATCGCCATCCCAAAAACAAGTTGAGGATTTGCTGTTCGCCAACATTATCGTTAAGCACACCAAATCGAATACCATCGTTTTAGCAAAAAACAAACAGCTTGTCGGATCGGGGACCGGACAAACATCACGCGTGGATGCGTTGAAACAAGCCATTGAAAAAGCACGTAATTTTAATTTACCCCTTGATGGAGCCGTTATGGCTTCCGATGCTTTTTTCCCTTTTGCCGATTCGGTGGAAATTGCCGATAATGCGGGAATTAAAGCTGTAATACAACCGGGTGGGTCAATCCGGGATAAAGATTCGATTGAATATTGTGATCAACACGATATATCTATGGTTTTTACGGGAATCAGGCATTTTAAACATTAAGTTCATTGATATTTGAAACTTTTTTTTGTAGTTTCGTTTTGTTAGAATATAAACAGGAGATAAGATATGGGATTGTTTTCGTTTTTAACCCGGGAAATTGCGATTGACCTGGGAACAGCCAACACAATTATTATTTACAATGATAAAGTTGTTGTTGATGAGCCTTCCATTATAGCCATGGAAAGGAATACGGGAAGCATTATTGCCGTGGGCAAAAAAGCCATGTTGATGCATGGTAAAACACATGAAAACATAAAAACAATCCGTCCGCTCCGCGATGGTGTGATTGCCGACTTTGAAGCGGCTGAATACATGATCCGCGAAATGATAAAAATGATCGGTATCAAAAATGCTTTTTTTTCACCGGCATTAAAAATGGTCATCTGTATCCCGTCAGGGATTACCGGCGTTGAAGAACGTGCAGTGAAAGATTCTGCCGAACAGGCCGGGGCTAAAGAAATACGCCTGATACACGAACCGATGGCGGCGGCCATCGGCATTGGCATTGATGTGCTGGAACCTACCGGTAACATGATCATTGATATTGGGGGCGGAACCAGTGAAATTGCCGTAATTGCCCTGGGAGGTATTGTGAACAACACTTCTATCAGAATTGCCGGCGATGATTTCAATGCTGACATTGAAGAATATATGCGAAAACATCATAATATTAATATCGGTGAACGAACGGCTGAAAGAATTAAAATTGAAGTCGGTGCTGCCATTACCGAACTGGATAACCCCCCGGATGAATATGCCGTTCATGGCCGGGACATGCTGACCGGGATCCCAAAAGAAATCAAAGTGAACTATAAAGAAATTTGTAGTTGTCTCGACAAATCCATCTCTAAAATTGAAGCTGCGGTTTTAAATACCCTGGAAAACACCCCGCCTGAATTATCCGCAGATATTTTCAGGACCGGTATTTACCTCGCCGGTGGCGGTTCCATGTTGCGCGGTTTGGATAAAAGACTGCATTTGAAAACAAAACTTTCGGTACATGTTGCCGAAGATCCGTTACGCGCAGTAGCCAGGGGAACAGGTATTGCCCTTAAGAATTTTGATAAGTTTATGTTCCTGATCAAATAAACACGAAATATTGAGTTTAATTCACAATCATATTGTTGCTGTTTTGGTAATTCTGAATAATTATCATCCTTTTTTGGACAAAAAATAAAACTCATAAACATTTCAACCTGATGCCGAATGCGTAATTTATTTTCTTTATTATGGAAATATCAGTTTTTTATCCTTTTCCTTATCCTTGAAACCGTTTCCCTTATTTTATTGTTCAATAGTTATTCTTATCAAAGATCATTGAGTTTTAACACGGCCAATGATGTGACCGGCAAAATTTTTTCGGTCTATGGAAATATTGAAAATTATTTTTCACTAAAGCGTGAAAACAATCAACTGCTTGAAGAAAATGCCCGCCTTAAAAACAGGATAAATATACTTCCCGTTTGCCCCGATTCCATATTGACCGATACAAGCCGCAACTATTATTACATACCCGCCAGAGTATTAACCAACAGTGTAAACAAAAGAAACAACCTGATATTAATAAACAAAGGCCGGGCCGACAGCATTAAAAAAGAAATGGGCGTAATTTCGTCCACCGGGCTGGCCGGCATTGTCATCGGGGTATCCGATCATTATTCGGTGGTTATGTCAATGCTACACCGAAACAGCAGGATCAGCGGACGGGTAAAAAAGAATGGACAATTGGTGAATGTAATATGGAACGGCCTTGATTATTCAAAAGGGGAAGTTACCGATATCCCCACTCATTTCAGGTTATTCAAGGGCGACACCATCATTACCAGTGGAAATTCATTGATCTTCCCGGCAGGAATTACAATTGGTACTATTGAAAATGAAGAGCAATCAATCAGCCAGGATTTGGGTCATGCTTCTTTAAATTTCTCCACCGATTTTAACAGCCTCGAATATGTTTATGTAATTGAAAACCTGGAAAAAAAGGAACAGGAAAATCTGTTAAAAAAAGTGGGCGATGAATAATATTTACTTGAAAAATATTGTCCGTTTCATCTTGTTGGTCCTTTTACAGGTTCTTGTGCTGAACAATATGAACCTGATGGGATATATGAACCCTTATGTTTATATCCTTTTTATCCTGTGGCTACCGGCCGATATTAATAAAAGCCTGTTGCTATTGCTGGCTTTTCTTACCGGATTAACGATTGATTTTTTTGGAAACACCCCCGGTTTAAATGCTGCAGCCACTGTTTTGATGGCTTTTGCCAGACCCGGTGTTTTAAATTCGCTTTTCAAAAATCCTGATTTTGAACCGGGTGAAGAACCGGGTATTGCAAAACTTGGTTTTGGTAAATTTTTGCGTTATGCCTTTATCCTTGTTCTCATACATCATACCGTACTGTTCTTTCTCGAAATATTCAGCTTTGATGAAATACTGACAACACTGTATCGAATACTCATCAGTTCTGTTTTTTCCTCATTCATAATCATGATTATTGTATTGCTTTTTGGAAAGCGAAAACATTAATTTTTTTGTTAATTTTTGATACTGAAGATAATGTATTCCTAATTTTGTATAAATAATTAAAATAATCGAAAATGAAAAATTTATTTATTGCAACCACCTTTGTTTTATCCCTTTTTTTTACGGTTTCCTGCAACCGGTCCGATAAAAATAATTTCACCGTAAACTTTCAAATAAACGGAATAAACAACGGTTGGTTGATCATGCAACAACGCAAGGACGGCAACTGGGTGAAAATTGATTCGGTTGAATTGAAAAATGGAACGGCTGTAATAAAAGGCAATATCCAAACTCCGGAATTTTATTACGTAATCATGAAAAACAGCAGGAATTATATGCCGCTGTTTGTCGAACCCGGAAATATCACGGTAACGGCCGATGCCAAGACTTTCAGTCATCCGAAAGTTGAAGGTTCCGGTTCGCAAATTATTTACGAATCCCTGATTAATAAACTAAATGGTTTTGATACGAAAGCTTCTGATTTGGGGAAACAATATCAAAAAGCAAAAAAAGACAACAACGATGCACTGGTGCAACAAATTTCAGATGAATATGATACCCTGGAAGATGAAAAATCCCGGGCTATTGTAGATTTTGCCCTGGCAAACAACAAGTCGGTCGTCGCCCCTTTTGTCATGATAAATTATTCGTACTTGTTTGATTTGGATGATCTGAAAAAAGTGAATCAGGCAATAGACCCTTCAATCACCAATTCAAGTTATGCAAAATCACTAAAAGACAGGGTGAATACTCTCGAATCGGTTGAGATAGGACAACCGTTTGTTGATTTTACCCTGAACAATGCGGAAGGAAACCCCGTTGCATTGTCTTCAGTAGCAGGAAAAGGAAATTATGTACTTGTTGATTTTTGGGCTTCGTGGTGTGCCCCCTGTCGCGCTGAAAACCCAAATGTTGTAAAAGCGTTTAACAAATATCGTAATAAAGGGTTTACTGTTTTCGGCGTATCATTTGACCGTGATCATGATAAATGGGTAAAAGCTATTGCCGATGATAGCCTTAACTGGCCACAGGTTTCCGACCTGAAATACTGGGGCAGCGAAGCCGGTAAACTTTATGGTGTGCAGTCAATTCCCCATAATGTCCTTATTGATCCCGATGGTATAATTGTTGCGAAAAATCTGAGGGGAAAAGACCTGGAAGACAAACTGAAAGAATTGTATAAATAATTTTTTATCTGTCCGTTTGTCGTAATTCCCGTTTAATGAAACTTTTAAGGCCGTTAGCCGTATTAGTTTCCGATACTTGACAGGATAAACTTTATTCCTGCTTTTTAATTTAAAATTCAATCAAAAATGATTAATTTTATAAACTATTCCCGGATACAAAAATTAATGGCCTTCCTGGCTGTTATTTTCATTATTAATGTGGCTGCCGCACAACCCTGGACAAAATACCTGCCTCAGGATAAATTGCAAAACCATACCCTGACCCTGAAAGATTATCAGGATGCTTTCACCAAATATTGGGAACCGTTTCATGTTGAAAATGGTTATTATCTGTTAAACGGTGAAAAACAAAAAGCGTATGGCTGGAAACAGTTTAAACGCTGGGAATGGTTTTGGGAAAGCCGGGTAAATCCCATTACGGGTGAATTTCCGGATAAATCAGCGTTGGAAGTTTTTGCAGAATTTACATCCGGCCGTGGTGTAAATAGCAGTTCCGGAGACTGGTCAAGTATGGGCCCTGACCAAACAGGTGGCGGATATGCCGGCTTGGGGAGGTTGAATTGTGTTGGCTTCAGCCCTACGGATAATAACACAATATATGTCGGTGCAGCAGCAGGTGGTGTATGGAAAACCACAGACGGCGGTTCTACCTGGAATCCAATCAGCGATTCCATTGCTGCATTGGGTATCAGTGACATTGTAGTTGTGGATAAAAACGGAATGGAAACGGTATACATCGGTACCGGTGACCGGGATCATGGTGATACTTATTCAGTGGGGGTATTGAAATCTACCGACGGCGGTACAACCTGGAATACTACCGGACTCGACTGGACACAAAACCAGTATAATCTGATCAACCGGATGATCGTTGACGCGGATGCACCCGATACCATTTATGCCGCCACATCCGATGGCTTGTATCGGACAACCGATGGCGGAACCAACTGGATTTTGAAAACCGGAACTTTTTTTATAGATATAGAATTTCAACCCGGAAATACGGCACAACTATATGGTTCCAATAAGGACGGACAGGTTTACCGTAGTACGGATTATGGCAACACCTGGTCGCAGGTAATGAGTGTTAGTGGAGGAAAACGAACTGAAATCGCAGTAACTGCAGATAACCCGGCAGTGGTTTATGCACTGGTTGGAAATTCCAACAGCGGACTAAAAGGAATTTATAAATCCACAAACGGGGGAACCGGTTTTTCACAGGTTTTCAGTGGTTCAACAGCAAACCTTCTTGACTGGAGTTGTACCGGTTCGGGATCAGGCGGACAGGCATGGTATGATCTGTGCATTGCCAGTGACCCGAACGATGAAAATACTGTTTTCGTGGGCGGGGTAAACACATGGAAATCTTCTGACGGGGGATCCACCTGGAACATCAATAACCACTGGTATGGCGGTTGTGGTGTTCCTGCAGTGCATGCTGATAAACACTATTTTAAGTATCAAAACGGAACTTCAACACTTTTTGAATGTAACGATGGTGGTTTTTACAAAACATCAAACGGTGGGAGTACATGGAACCATTTGGGAAGCGGAATTGTGGTCAGCCAGATGTACCGGCTGAGTGTAGCCCAGACAACCAGCGATGATGTGATTGCCGGTTTGCAGGACAACGGGACGAAAGAAATCAGTTCGGGAACATGGAATGATGTTATGGGCGGTGACGGAATGGAATGCCTGATAGATTATACCAATGTAAATACACAATACGGTGAATATTATTATGGTCAAATAGAAAGAACAATCAATCATTGGGCGTCCTCCACCGGAATAACAAGCGGGATTTCAGGTAATGCGGCCTGGGTTACCCCTTATATTATTGACAAAAATGATCATTCCACATTATATGTTGGCTATCAGGATGTATGGAAATCAACAAACCAGGGCAATTCATGGACCCAAATAAGCAGTTGGTATGACAATACACTTCGTTCACTGGCTATTGCCAACAATTCAGATTATATTTATGCAGCCACTTCTTCCGACTTGTATAAAACAACAAATGGGGGAACAAGCTGGTCAAATATCACTTCTGGACTACCGGTATCTTCATCAAACATTTCATACATTGCCGTTAAAGATGATGACCCGGTCACGGTTTGGGTATCATTTAGCGGCTTTAATTCAGATGGTGTTTATGAGACGTCTGACGGGGGTAGTTCCTGGTCTAATATTTCGTCAGGATTACCGCAGTTGCCGGTAAACTGTGTAATTCAAGATACTTCAGCAACTGATGTCATACTATACGCAGGCACTGATGTGGGGGTTTATGTGAAAGACGGCAGCAACGACTGGGCAGCTTTTTATGACAGCCTTCCCAATGTTGTTGTTTCAGAACTGGAGATTTATTACGACAGCAATCCTGCCGATTCACGGATAAGGGCTGCAACATTTGGCAGGGGTTTGTGGGAATCGGAATTGTATTCAACAACGGCTGCACCGATAACCGATTTTGTTGCCGACAATACAACACCCTACACAACGGATACGGTTACATTTACCGATCTTTCAACCAACTCGCCAACAGCATGGGAATGGGAAGTTACACCCTCAACAGTCACTTATGTTAACGGTACCGATTCAACTTTTCAAAATCCTGAAATCGTTTTCGATTCTGCAGGGCTTTATACCGTATCATTAACTGCCTCCAATGCGGGCGGTTCGGATACGGAAACCAAAACAGATTATATTGATGCTTCGGTTCAGGTATTTCCACCTATGGCAGACTTTATTGCCGACACAACCCATGTAAGCGTTATTGATACAGTCCTGTTCACCGATCTTTCTACAAACAATCCCGATTCATGGGACTGGGATTTTAACCCGTCAACCGTAACTTTTTTAAGTGGTACAGATTCAAGCACTCAAAACCCGGCTGTGAGATTCGACGTGGCGGGAGAATATTCAGTTACCCTGACGGTTTCCAATTCTGCCGGTTCTGATGATACAATTCAATCCAATTATATCACGGCAGTTGATGTGCTTACGGTAACTGCTTCGGCCAGCCCGGATGTACTTTGCCAGGGAGATTCCAGCCAATTGGATGCAAGCCCCGCAGGCGGAGAAGGAACTTATACCTTTTCCTGGACATCCGACCCGGCAGGATTTACTTCCGATGAGCAAAGCCCTGAAGTATATCCCGATGTAACCACTACTTATTATGTGGACGTTTCGGATGGCTTTCAAACGGCCTCTGACGATGTATTTGTTACAGTTAATGCATTACCATTGATTACGTTGGGCGACTGGCCCGAACAATTGTGTAATCAGATGGAACCTCCCGTACAACTTACGGCTGACCCCGAAGGTGGAGTTTACAGTGGAAATGCAGTGACCTCTGACGGTGTGTTCTCACCGGAAGAAGCTCCGCTGGGCTGGAATGTGATCACTTACACCTATGAAGATGAAAACGGCTGCTCCGCCTCGTCACAGGATTCCATTTTTGTGGATGATTGTGTCGGAATATCAAACATTCAACAGCAAGCAAGCCTGGTGATATATCCAAACCCCGGCAATGGCAAATTTGTCGTTGAAAGCAACGCAATGATCACCGGTATTGAAGTGATGAACCAATTTGGGGTAGTGGTTTACAAAACGGTTGTCAACGACAATTCAACCCGGCTTAACCTGAACCTGGCAAAAGGGGTTTATTTCCTGAAAGCCTGGATTAACAGCGGACAGGAAAGTATAACGAAGAAAGTGTTTATTAAATAGGGTTAAAACGGTTCAGAACAAATACAGAATTGTAAAGCATAAACTTCAGTTAAGTTTATGCTTTGCTTTTTTAATAGCTTTTGATTTCAGATTTAATTTTAGTCCTTCCATTTTTGAGTATTCCGTTTTTTCCATTACGCCTAATTTCTTCATAGTATTCTTGTTTTGTCTGTTGAAAATCTCGTCAATACGTATTATTCCTGATTTCTTTCCTTCCACTGTTGGCTGAATGATTTTTCGGCAATGTGTGGGAATTCACGCCTCGGTCCCCAGGCTTTGGAACCGAACATTTTTGCAAAAGTATATTTGGTCTTTCCTTTGGCCATATCCATCATTGTTCGTGAACCCAGAGCTTTTGTAGCCATTTTCATGCCTTGCTTTTCGAGGAAAGATGTGGCACCATTTCGCACGGCATAATCCCGGTTAACGAGCAACAGCTCATGCAGGGGTATTTTAACAGGACAAACCGTAGTGCATTTTCCACATAATGATGAGGCAAAACTAAGGTGCTTATACGTTTTAAAATCTTCCAGGAACGGTTCGATAACCGATCCGATTGGCCCGGTATAAGTGGTATTATAAGTATGTCCGCCAATATTTTTATAAACAGGACAGGCATTAAGACAAGCACCGCAGCGGATACATGAAAGTGCCTGCCGCTGACGTTCCTGTGCTAATAGGTTGGTTCTGCCGTTGTCAAGCAGGATCAAATACATTTCCTCGGGCCCGTCTTTTTCATTTTCTTTTCGGGGACCTGAAATGATAGAATTGTAAACCGTCATCAACTGCCCGGTACCGTGAGTGGAAAGCAATGGCCAGTACAGATCAAGGTCTTCAAGCCTGGGGATAATTTTTTCAATACCGGCAATGGCAATATGTACCTTTGGAAAGGACATGGTCAACATGCCGTTTCCTTCATTTTCGGTAAGTGCAATTGATCCCGTATCGGCAATCAGGAAATTAGCTCCGGTAATGCCCAGATCAGCATTCATAAATTTCTTACGTAATAATTTGCGCGTATAAATGGTCAACTCTTCAGGGGGCATGTCCGCAGGGGTTTCAAATTTTTTGTTATATAAAGCCGCTACATCTTCTTTTGACATGTGCATTGCGGGAGTGACGATATGATAGGGACGCTGCCCGGCCTGCTGAACAATGAATTCACCCAGATCCGTTTCAGTAACTTCTACGCTGTTTTTTTCAAGAAAAGGATTCAGTTCCAGTTCTTCAGTTGTCATAGATTTGGATTTGACAACCGAAGAAACATCATGTTTTTTTACAATTTTCATGATCTCTTTCAGTGCTTCCTCAGCATCCATAGCCCAAATAATCTTTCCTCCGTTTCTTAAAAAATTATTTTCAAACTCAATCAGATATTTATCCAACTCGTTGATCACCCTGTATTTGATTTGTCCTGACCTTTGTCTGGCCAGTTCAATGTTTTTATATAATTCTCCCTGACCTTTTTCAACACTCTGATCATATTTTGAGATATTGAACCTGATCTTCCGCCTGTGTTCTTCATCAAAGCTGATCTTCTCGGCTTTCTTAATAAATTCCCTATGTTTTGCAGATTTTTTCAAGACGTATTTTTAACTTAAAATCTTTGGTATTTTTTTTATTCTTCTCAAATGTCTCCCTCCTTCAAAAGGCGTATTCAAAAATAGTTGAACCATTTCCCATGCCAATTCAAATTCAATAAATCTACCCGGTAATGACATGATATTGGCATCATTGTGCTGCCTGGCCAGCCTGGCCTGTTCTTTGTCCCAGCACAATGCTGCTCTTACATTCGTATATTTATTGGCTGTCATCTGGGCTCCGTTTCCGCTGCCGCATAAAATAATTGCCCGTTTCAAAACCCCTTTATTAACTTCACTGGCCACCGGATGGATATAGTCGGGATAGTCCACGCTTTCGTCAGAATGAGTTCCAAAATCTTTCACTTCATATCCTGATTCCGACAATTTTTTTTTAATGTATTCTTTCAATTCAAACCCCCCATGATCGGAAGCCATTCCTATAACCTTATCATCAGTCATTTCAAAGTTATTTTGACAGACAAAATTAATTAAAATATAAGGCGTTTATATAAGTTCATGTTTAGTAAAGATGAATTTTGTAATTTTAATTTTCAATTTATGAGTTGTTAATATTTTGTTGTTAATATCTGCGTTATTTTTGTTGATTAATTACTCATAAGTTTTCACTTATTAACAACTGATTTTACCTGTTGCAATGAAAACCGATAATCCGTAAATCTTATGAATTTTTATGAGCAGTAATTAACAATAAAAATAACAAGTCAACAGCATTATTTATGAAACATAGTAAAAAAACTGTAGTTGTTTATATTTAATTGAAAATGTTGTTTTTCAATAATCTGTGCAATAATTAATTGTTAAAAACATGTTAGCAATAAAACATTTTTGTTAAATCAAAATTTAATGACAGAAAGAAATTAAAACTGCTAACAGACTATTATTATTATACCTTTATTTAATTAAATATTTATATAATATATTATTAGTTGTTAAAAAGAAAAACAGATGGATTACAAGGAAGAAATATTAAAACTGAAAAAAGATAAAAACGCCCTGATTCTGGCCCATTACTATCAGGTACCCGAAATTCAGGATATTTCCGATTATGTGGGTGACAGCCTGGGTTTATCGCAAAAGGCAGCTTCTGCAGATGCAGACATGATTGTATTTGCCGGTGTTCATTTTATGGCTGAAACAGCCAAAATGCTCAATCCAAACATACCGGTTATCCTTCCTGACCTTGAAGCCGGATGTTCACTTGCCGAGTCATGTCCTTATGATGATTTTGTGAAATTCAAAAATAAATATCCCGATCATATTGTCATTTCCTACATCAATACAACGGCGGCCATTAAAACAGTGAGCGATGTTATTTGTACTTCAGGTAATGCAGTTCAAATCGTCAAATCATTCCCCGAAGACCGGAAAATTATCTTTGCCCCGGATAAAAATCTGGGTGGATATATAAACCGTATTACCGGCCGGGATATGATTTTGTGGAACGGTACATGCAAAGTGCACGACCTGCTGACTACCGAAGCCATCATTAAAATGAAAGAAGAAAATCCTGATGCCAAATTAATTGCCCATCCCGAATGCAATGCCCCCGTACTTGAACTTGCAGATTACGTCGGGTCAACAACAGGGATGTTGAATTTTACACGTAATGACAATTCAAAAAAATATATTGTAGCTACCGAATCAGGTATTTTGCATCAAATGCAATTAGCGTCCCCTGAAAAAGAATTTATGGTTGTCCCTGCTGACGAAACCTGTTCATGCAATGATTGTCCGTATATGAAGCTGAATACCATGGAAAAACTTTATCTTGCGATAAAAAACGAAAAACCCGAGATAAAACTGGATGCACAAACCATCGAAAAAGCCGTAAAACCAATAAACAGAATGCTTGAAATTTCAAGAAAACTAAATCTTATTTAAACACTGCATATACATGATGAAGTTGAATAAAATATTTATGCCTCTCATTTTACTGACTTGCTTTTTGTTTTCTGTTCAAATGGTTGCTCAGGGTACAAAAAAGATTAATCCAAACGGATACAATAAATTTTATTACGACGGCGGGGCATTAGCCAGTGAAGGAACTATGCGTAATGGAAAACCGGATGGTTACTGGAAAAATTTTTATGAAAACGGACATTTAAAATCGGAAGGCAACAGAAAGAACTTTTTACTTGACAGTTTATGGCGGTTTTATGATGAAGATGGTAAACTGGTATTGGAAATAAACTACAAAGAAGGAAAGAAAAACGGTTTCAGGACAACCTACCAGGGAGACGAGGTAACCAAAGAAACTTTTGTTAACGATGTAAAACAAGGACCGACTTATGTTTTGTATCCCAATGGAAAGGTTAAAATGAAGATACCTTTTGTTAATGGACTGGAACAAGGTGTTGCACGCGAATATGATAAGGACGGAAGAGTAATTCAACTGATCACCTACAAAAAAGGGTATATAGCCAACCGGGAACGAATCAACCGCTACGATGCCGATGGTCTGCCCACCGGGAAATGGAAATGGTTTTACGATGATGAAAAGTTAAGGATGGAAGGGACCTTTAATCATGGCTTAAAAAACGGATATTTTAAAGAATATGACCAGGATGGCAATTTGGTTTCCGTTTCCAAATTTGTTGATGGTGAAAAAGAAGTTCAAGCAGAAGAATTAACAAAACTTGACGTCAGGACCGATTATTATCCAAACGGGACACCCAAGGTGATAGGCACTTACGATAAAAACGGGATACCCGAAGGCGTACGCCGTGAATACAGTGAAAATGGCAAAGTGGAAAAGGCATATATCTTCAGGCATGGCAAAATAATTGCCGAAGGTATATTTACCGATGCCGGTGAAAAAGAAGGTTTATGGAAAGAATATTACCCTGATGGAAAATTGAAAGCTACCGGCGCGTACAATAAAGATGAACACAACGGCTTATGGAAGTTTTATTATCCGTCCGGGCGACTTGAACAAGTGGGAAAATATAAAAACGGCGTGCCCGACAGCACCTGGCGTTGGTTTTATTCAAATGGAAAATTACTGCGTGATGAAAACTTTTACAAAGGCCTTTCAGACGGTTTGATGACCGAATACAGCATAGATGGTAAAGTAAGGGCCCAGGGTGAATATATTGAAGGCAAAAGGGAAGATCATTGGTTTTTCATTGAAGGGGATTCAAAAGAAGAAGGAAATTATGTGGAAGGTTTAAGAAATGGTTTGTGGAAATCGTATTACGATGACGGACAAATCAGTTTTCAGGGAAAATTCGTGGATGGCCTCCCCAATGGTAAACATACGTGGTATTGGGAAAACGGAAAGACAAAACAGGAAGGGAATTACGTTATGGGACGAAAAATGGGGGAATGGAAAAAATATGATAAAAACGGTATGATCATCATCTCTATTTATTATAAAAACGGAAAAGAAATTAAATACGATGGAATAGAAACTGATTTAGATAAATAATTCATATTTTCGCCTTTCAATAAAACCAATAAAAAAATGAAAAAATATTTATTGATTTTCGTCATGCTTATCTTTGCTATGACAGCCTGTAACAACCAGAATAAAAAGACGGCTACTGATTCGGGCAATGAAAAAATAACGAATGATGAGTTAGTTGTCGTAAGCCTGAAAGATTTCAAACGCAACGCTGAAAATTTGGTTGGCAAAAAAGTAAAAATAACAGGTACTGTTGATCATGTTTGTAAACATGGCGGGCAAAAAATGATAATAGTAAGCAAGGATACGGATGCCCGGTTAAAGATTGTGCCCAATGAAAATATGGCGGCTTTCAATTCTGAGCTGGAAGGCGAAAACGTCATGGTTATAGGCATTGTTGAGGAACAAAGAATAGATGAAAATTATTTGCGCGAATGGGAAGAAGAAGTAAAAGAGGGTGAAAAAAAAGAAAAGAAAGAAAAACTTCATGAAGGCAACAATCAGGGCAATCAGGGAATGGAAGAAGACAAATCCGCAGAACTGGAACAAATTAATAATCTTCGGAAAAAGTTAAACGAATCGGGTAAAGACCATCTTTCTTTTTACTCATTGGTTTGCCAGAAATATGATGTTGTCATTGATGACGGTTCACCGATGGAAAATTAATAGTTCCTATGTTGCTTAATTGGAGAAAATGGAACAGAACCGTTCATCGTGATTTCGGTTACTTTTTTTTAGGCATGACCATTATCTATTCTTTATCCGGAATAGCCATTAATCATGTGGATGACTGGAACCCGAATTACCGGATTATCCAAAAAGATATTCAGATTACCCCGATGAATGTTCAACCGGATAAAAAGGCTGTAAAAGCTATTCTTGAAAAATACGGAGAGACCGGTAATTTCAAAAATTACTATTTTCCACAACCGAATATGATCAAAATTTTCATCGAGGACGGGACGGTACTTATCAATTTGAAAACGGGTAAAGGATTACTTGAAAAAACAGAAAGAAGACCCCTGTTGCGGGAGGTGAATTATCTGCACTATAATCCTGTAAAATATTGGACGTGGTACTCCGATATTTTTGCCGGAGCATTGATTTTACTGGGCATCACTGGAATATTGATCCCCAGAGGCAGCCAGGGTATCTTAAAAAGAGGAGCCTGGCTTACCTTGCTCGGATTTATCATTCCCATAATTTATTTACTCATTTATTTTTATTGATCCGATGGATGAATACATTGTCATAGCACTTTTTATTTTATGGTATTCGTTCTCGCTCGTGGTATCGGAAACAGTGGGAAGAAAGAAAAAGATAGGTGCGGAATGGTCGTTTTTTATTTGTATGATTTTTAGCCCGGTAATAGGATATTTAGTTATCAGGTTCAGCAAGGATAAACAACTTACATGATCAAATCCGTTCACTCGTCATCCATAAAAAGTTCCGATGCTATTCCGTCGGCAAAAAGTTTCCCTTTGTTAGTTAAAAAATAATGATTTCCCTGCCGATATACTTTTTCATCTTCAATAAAAGGGAATATGATTTTACTGAAATACTCCTCATAAAATTTGCCGAATACATTCTGAATATGTTCAGGATCACAGCCCCAGATGGTTCGCAGGGAAGTCATCACGTATTCATTGTACTGCTGATTTTTGGAAAGCACCTCCTTATCAAAAATAATTTTTTTTGTTTTTTCGGCTTCAATGTATTGCTTCATGTTTGGCACATTCCATTGGCGCGAAACACCGTTATATGAATGAGCCGATGGGCCGAAACCGATGTAATGTCCACCTAACCAGTAAAGACTGTTGTGTTTTGAATAATAGCCTTTTTTGGCAAAGTTTGAAATTTCGTAATGGATATATCCGTTTTCGGTAGTTTTTTCCATTAATATTTTAAAATGTTCAATACTCTTGTTTTCGTCAATATTTTCCATTTTGCCCTGTCTGATAAAGGTTAAAAGCGCAGTTTTAGGCTCCACCGTCAGCGAATAAGAGGAAAGATGCGGAAGGTTGAACGAAAAGAATATTTCAAGATTTTTTATCCACTTTTTACGGATCAGCCCCGGGATACCGTAAATAAGGTCAATCGTCAGGTTGTTAAATCCTTGTTTTTTCGCCAATTCAATTGAATGATAAGCCTGATGTGCATCATGAACCCGGTTCAAATAATGAAGGTCATCATCAAAAAAGCTTTGAATCCCAATACTTAACCTGTTTACAGAAGTTTCATTTTTTAATCGTTTTAATTTGTTTGCATTTAGATCATCAGGATTGGCTTCAAGTGTAATTTCCACCGCTGTGTCAACATGGAAAGAATTTTTAATTTTCTCAATAATTGAAATAAGTTCTTCAAAACCAAGAAGCGAAGGTGTTCCTCCGCCAAAGTAAATGGTGTTGATTTTTTCACGGTTCAAATAGCTTTTACGTTGTCCGATCTCAAATAACAGTGCTTTCAAAAAAGGTTCCCTATATTTTACCGAGACCACCGAATAAAAATTACAATAATGGCATTTTTGTTTACAAAAAGGAATATGGACATAAACACCTGCCATAAAAATAAATATAAAAAGGGTGCTTAAAAAGATTAAATTATCTCATTGATATCTTCGCGGAGCATGATCAGGTTTTCCCGGTTGTCGGTATGAATTCCTAATTTTTCGATCAGCTTACGGATTGTTTCATTATTCGGCAAATAATTAATGTAATAATATACACTGTCATTTGTGAAAATGATGTTATTCTCTTCATCCACCAATTTAATTTCAAAATTGTCTTTGGGTATTGCATTTTCGTCCCCTATATATTTTTTAAAAAGCTGTCCCACAATTTCATTTTTATCGTTTTCTGTTAACCTGTTATGTGAAGATATCCGGTTACAGGCAAAGAAAAACCGGTTATCAATAAAATGATATTGCATCATAAATTTATAAAGACCGATATGTTCGCGATAAAAATAAATTTTATGTTTTGGGATATATTCATTGTTCCAAAGTACATAAGAAGGGGTATTGGAACGGTCTTTTAAGGTTTTCCGGTTTATTTCATTAAGTGGCACCCCGTTAAACGAAAAAGTTTTGTTTGCTTTTGTGATTTCTGTTTTAGGCAGGGGGTTTAATGTAATCACAAGGTCTGCTTTGTCTTTAATTACATTTTCCTGGGAGTAGTATCTCAGGCCGCGGCCTTTGCCGAAATTAGTTTTTCTTCTCAGTTTTCTAAAAAGTTTGAACTTCATCGGATAAATAATATTTTTAACGTGACAGGATAAATTACAACCTTTTGCAAAGATGCAAATTTTCCTCAGTTCTTTTTTAAAATGACTCTGAATGTAGTGCCTTTTCCGGGGGCAGAGGCTTTAACAAAAATTTTCCCTTTATGATAATCACGTATTATCCGTTTTGCCAGCGAAAGGCCAAGCCCCCAGCCTCTTGCTTTGCTCGTAAAGCCGGGGTTAAATATTGTTTTTTGTTCGGAAAATGAAATTCCTTTCCCGGTATCGCTTACATCAATAATTACGTGCTTTTGATCTTCTTTCATCTGAATTGTGATTACGCCCTCACCTCCCATGGCATCAATGGCATTTTTGCATAAGTTTTCGATTACCCAACTGAACAGGGCCGCATTGACCGGGATAAACACTTCTTTTGATGACAGGATTTCGCTATTGTATTTTACCTTTTTAGGCGTCCTGGGTTTTAGGTATTCCAGTGTCTCATTGATGATTTTAACAAGGTCGTTTTGAACCAGTTTTGGTGTGGATCCAATCTTTGAAAAGCGTTCGGTAATCATTTCCAGACGATTGATATCTTTTTGAATTTCATCGGCAACCTGATGTGAATCGCCCTGGCCCATTTTAAGCAGTTCCATCCACGCCATAATTGATGAAAGCGGGGTGCCGATCTGATGGGCGGTTTCTTTTGCCATTCCGGCCCAAACGCGGTTTTGTTCCGCCTTGCGCGCATAACTGAACAAAAAATAAGCGATTGTCAAAAATACAGCTATGATAAGAATTTGGGCAATGGGGAAAAACCGTATGATAGTAAGCAAATCAGAATCCTGGTAAAATATATAAGCTGTTCCCTGATCACCGAAAGAAACTTTGATGGGCTGATTTTCGCTCTCCATCTCTGTCAATTTCATTTTTACATAATCAGGGTTACTCATCCTAACATCATTCAGGTTTCCAAACTGTATCACATGTTGCCGGGTGCTGTCTGTAATGATTACAGGTACACTTGACGAATTTAGTGCCACTTCCGAAATAAAAGCGGAGATATAATCATTCAACACTTCTTTCAATTCTTTAAAGAATTTTGAGTCCTGATAAAAAAGGTAATTTTTCCGGTTTGGCGCATACGGTACTTCAATGGGATCGTAAACAGAAAATTTATTAAGCAGCTCACCATTCATATAGGTTAAGGTGTCGAACGGAAAATCCAGGTTTCTGGCATTAAGTATTTTCCCGTTTTCGTCAGTCAGCACAACAGGAATTGTGTTGTTATTGTGAATAATATCGAGATAAAAAGTAAGATCCTGGCTGGAGTTGTTACTCAATATTTGTTTGTAAACCTCGGCAAGCAATTCAACCCGCTTGTGTTCTTCCTGTTGCAGTTGTTTAAAAAATGACTCGGTATATTTTACGAGCTTGGCTTTTCGCTGAACTGCAGCAGCCCATAACCGTACATTGCTGCGTTCCTGTTTTGCAAATTGCCTGACCAAATAGTTTGTATAGTAAATGGATACCCCGATGATGACCAGGGCAAGTATGAAAAGCAGGATTTTTGATCTCTTTTTCTGTGTGTAAATGTCCAAGACAGTAAACTTTAGCGGTCAAATGTAATAACAATTCAGCGAATGATTTATTGCCTTGCTTGTTATTTGCTGCCCGTTACCGGTTCTTCTCAGAAAAAGCAGAGTAATTAATCTGTATTCATTAATACAAATGACGAAAAAATCTGAAGAAACTTATCCGGAACTTCTATCCCTCTATATCCCTGTACCCTTCCCATATTGCACGATATCGCACACCCTTTGTTGAACAGGCGAACACTTTTTTTATGACAGGTTGTCTGTAAATAATTCTATTACAACTTGTTTTGAATTATGGCACAATTACTGATATCTTAGATTCGTTTTCAATAAATCCAAAGAACAATCCGTTAATGATTTTACTAAAAAACATACACAAGACTTACCGGATGGGCAAAACAGGTGGCCTGCACGTTTTAAAAGGTATTAACCTGGAAGTAAAAAAAGGGGAGCTGGTGTCCATTATGGGATCTTCCGGTTCAGGAAAATCTACTTTATTGAATATTTTGGGAATTCTGGATGTTTATGATAAAGGGGAGTATTATCTTGACGGGAAACTCATGGCCGGCCTCAAAGAGCGGAAAGCAGCTTACTATCGTAACCGAATGCTGGGTTTTGTCTTTCAGTCATTCAACCTGATCCCATTTAAAAATGCCATGGAAAATGTGGCACTTCCCCTTTATTATCAGAAAATCAGCCGGCGTAAAAGAAATAAAATCGCATTGGAATATCTTGAAAAAATGGGATTGAAAGAATGGGCACACCATTTGCCCGGAGAACTGTCAGGTGGCGAAAAACAACGGCTTGCCATTGCCAGATCACTGATTACCAAACCCAAAGTGATACTGGCCGATGAACCTACCGGCGCACTCGATTCATCCACTTCCCAGGAAATTATGGATCTGCTGAAAGAGATCAACAAAACAGGAACTACCATGATCATTGTTACACATGAGCATGACATTGCCGACCAAACCGACCGTATCATTCTTTTAAAAGACGGGATCATTGAAAATGATGCCAACGGGCATGATGATAAGCAAGTGGTTTTTGATCAGTTACTTGAAAAAGAAACCAAAACAATATCCTGATGTTTGACATTGATAAATGGCAAGAAATATTAAGCACAATCAGCAAAAACAAGCTGCGTACCATCCTCACGGGTTTTAGTGTGGCATGGGGTATTTTTATGCTTATTATTTTACTGGGTTCGGGAACCGGGCTTCAAAATGGTGTTGAAAACCAGTTTGCCGATGATGCTGTCAACAGCCTCTGGGTATATAGCAACCAAACTTCAATGCCATACAAGGGTTACAATGCAGGCCGTCGCATTCAGTTAAAAAATGAAGATTACGAACGCACAAAACGTACAATAAAACAGGCAGACCATATTTCCGGGAGACTTTATGTTAGCAGTGCCAACACCACCAGTTATAAAAATAATTTCGGCACATATAGCATCAGGGCTGTCAATCCCGGACACCGGTTTATTGAAAACACAATCATTACAAAGGGAAGATATATCAACGACCTGGATATTCAAAATTATGATAAAGTAGCTGTAATAGGTAATATCGTTAAAGACGATCTGTTTAAAAACGGAGAAGAACCCATTGGACAGTATATTAAAATTGGCAATATTCCTTTTAAAGTAGTCGGTGTTTTTAATGACAAAGGCGGGGAAGGCGAAATGCGGATCATTTATTTGCCCATCACTACGGCACAACGGGTCTTTAATGGAAGCAACAATATTAACCAATTGATGTTTACGGTGGGTAATGCTTCTGTGGAAGAAAGTAAAAAAATAGCTGAGCAGGTCAGGACGGAAATGGCACAATATCATCATTTCGACCCCAAAGACCAGCGTGCTGTAAGGGTTAATAACAACCTGGAAGAATACATGAAGGTTCAGAATCTTTTTACCGGAATCCGTGTCTTTATCTGGATTGTGGGCATCGGAACCATCATTGCCGGTATTGTCGGGGTTAGTAACATTATGATGATCGTGGTGAAAGAGCGTACCAAGGAAATTGGTATCCGCAAGGCAATGGGGGCAACACCGCTTTCCATCGTGGGGTTGATCATGCTTGAGTCGGTGGTGATTACTAGTTTGGCCGGATACATCGGACTGGTATTGGGTGTCGGATTGTTGGAATTAATAAAAGCCAATATTCCTCCCAGTGATTTTTTTATGAACCCTGAAGCCAACATTTACGTAGCATTAACAGCCATGGGCCTGCTCATTTTTGCCGGCACACTGGCAGGATTTATTCCGGCACGAAAAGCAGCAGCCATAAAACCCATTGAAGCCCTCAGGGACGAATAAATATTATAAACGATGAAAATTTTTGACGCGGATAACTGGCATGAAATATTCAGCGCTTTGAAGAAAAACAAAGTGCGGACTTTCTTTACCGCATTCGGGGTTTTCTGGGGTATCTTCATGCTTGTTCTGATGTTGGGTTCCGGTAACGGTTTGAAAAATGCCGCATACAACGGCTGGGGCGATTTTGCCACCAACAGCTTTTTTATGTGGACACAACGGACCTCAATGCCCTATAAAGGATTTAAAAGAGGACGAAGCTTTAATTTCAACAACCAGGATACAAAAGCCATACGTGAAAATGTTCCTGAAGTAAAAACACTGGCTCCGCGTATTCAGGCCGGTGGATACCGTGGTGCCAGTAATGTGGTCAGGGGTAAAGAAACGGGGGCATTCAACATCTATGGTGATTACCCTGATTTCATGGATATTGACCCTGTTACAATTACAAAGGGACGGTTCGTCAATCAAAAAGATATAACCGATATGCGAAAAATTGCGGTCATTGGCAACGGAGTAGTTGATGCTTTGTTCAAAGAGGAAGAAAACCCTATTGGTGAATATATCAAAATACAGGGTGTTTATTTTAATGTTGTCGGCACATTCAAATCAAAAAAGAATGGTGGTGAAGCCGACCGGGATGCCAACAGTATTTTTCTTCCCTTTTCAACCATGCAAAAAACCTATAATTACGGCGATGCTGTTTTTTGGTATGCCATCACATCCAAAAAAGGAATATCAGCTTCAGTAACCGAAAAAAAGGTAATAAAACTGATGAAACAACGCCACAAAGTTCATCCTGACGACAACCAGGCCATCGGGCATTTTAATGTAGAAAAGGAATTCAACAAAATGCAAGGGCTCTTCAACGGTATTGACGGGCTGATATGGATTGTGGGCATCGGGACATTGCTTGCCGGCATTATTGGTGTTTCCAACATCATGCTGATCATTATTAAAGAAAGAACCAAAGAAATCGGGGTAAAACGCGCCCTGGGCGCCACGCCGTTAAATATCATCAGCCAGGTGATCCTCGAGTCGGTTTTTCTTACTACAATGGCCGGTTATTTCGGGCTGGTAATGGGCGTGGGTGCATTGGGATTGCTTGATAATGCCATGCAAAACAGCGGGGCTGACAACCGGTTTTTTCTGCATCCCGGGATTAATTTCTCAGTAGGCATAACGGCATTGGTTATCCTGATCATTGCCGGGATTTTTGCAGGAATGATACCGGCAAAACGGGCGGTGAGCATTAAACCCGTGGATGCATTAAGAGATGAATAATAAAAGAAAAACGATAAAAAAAACTGATCATGAAAACATTTTTTAAAATTTCAGGCCTTGTCATCATTCTTGGTGTATTTGGATATACTTTGTATTTTCTTTGGGCCAAGTCGAAAGAAAAACCGGTAGTTTATGAAACTGAAACGCCGTTTTATACGGATGTAATTAAAAAAACGGTGGCCACAGGTTCAATAGTCCCCCGGAAGGAAATTGAGATCAAGCCGGTTGTCAGCGGAATTGTTGACGAGTTGTATGTGGAAGAGGGGGATATGGTAAAAAAAGGCGACCTCATCGCCAAAATCCGTATCATACCGGATATGATTAACCTGAATAATGCCAAATCGCGGATTGAAAAAGCAAAAATCAATCTGAAAGATGCCAAACGTAATTATGACCGACAGTTCAGTTTGCTGGAAAAAGGGGTGATAGCCAAAGCCGATTTCGAGTCGTATGAAATAGCTTATCAAACGGCACAGGAGGAGCTGAAAACCGCAGAAGAGACCCTGGAACTGATCAGGGAAGGGCAGATAAAAAAATCAGGTGCGCCGACAAACACCCTTGTACGTTCAACCATATCGGGAATGGTACTGGATGTGCCCGTTGAGACAGGTAACCAGGTTATCGAGTCGAACAACTTCAACGCCGGAACCACCATTGCCACTGTTGCCGACATGAACGACATGATCTTCAAAGGCAAGATTGATGAAACGGAAGTGGGGAAAATTCATGAAAAGATGAACCTGATCCTTTCCATCGGTGCCATTGACGACACAAAATTTGATGCCACGCTAACGAAGATTTCCCCAAAAGGGGTGGAAGAAAACGGCGCCATTCAATTTGAGATAGAAGCAAATGTTAACCTGAAAGAAAACCGGTTTATCCGTGCCGGATACAGTGCCAATGCCGACATTGTCCTTGATCGTGCCGACAGTGTCATGGTCATTCCCGAAAGCCTGCTGATGTTTGAAAACGATACCACTTATGTTGAAGTTGAAACCGGTGAACAACAGTTTGAAAAACGGATCATCAAAACCGGTTTGTCCGACGGCATCAACATACAGGTAATTTCCGGACTGGACAAAAGTGATAAGATCAGGAAACCATCATAGTGTTTCCATCGCTTTGGATATTTTTTCCCCATGCAATATGGCCGGCAATCCTGAATTCCTTTCAAATATAAAGGTCAGCAGTCCTGAAATTACAAAAGACGATCGAGATAAATTTAATTGAAACATTAAATGCATTGCACACTTCTGTGACATGCTAAAAAGAACTATTTTTGCAATTCAGGGCACATACAAAAACAAGCCCCATTAAAACGGGTCTAAGTTAAACAGTAGCAAATATTTAACATAAAACATGACAAATACGCATTCATTTCATATTCCCGTTATGGGAATCGGATTTACGATTGATACCCCGTTAAAGGTTTCCCAATACGGAATTGATTCTGTTATTTCCTTAGTTGATGACATTCTTCTTGAAAAGCTGAGAAAAATGTATTGTGAAAAATTTGATATTCCATACGATGAAATTACTGAAAAAACAGAAGATTTCAGGGCCAAAAGGATTACTTTCTATCTGAACCTGATAAACGACCTGGCAAAAATGAAATTTGAAGAATTTAAAAATGCCACCATTGAGAAAGGTAATGAGATTAAGGAATATTTTAATATGCTACCTGACACTTCAACCATAAAACAAGAATTCAGGAGTTTAACGGCAGAATATTTTGATCTGAACAAAATTAAAAACTGGATAAACGACAACTTATCAATGGGCAGTATAGATGTAAATATAATGACCAAACTTGATAAGGAAAACTACATTAAGGAAGAAAAATTACCCATAGAATACAATGATGCCCATGCTGCACTCAGGGGATATGCGGATAGCGATTTAAAATCCTCCATCATACTTTCGGCAGGAATGAACCCCAGATTGTATGGCTATTTAGAGCAGTTTGAGGATTTTTACCCCGATGAAAACGGGAAAATAAAAAAGAAAATTGTTTTAAAAGTCAGTGATTACAGGTCGGCTTTGATCCAAGGTAAATTTCTGGCCAAAAAAGGGCTGTGGGTTTCAGAATACAGAATTGAATCAGGACTTAATTGCGGAGGACATGCTTTTGCATCCGATGGATATTTACTGGGACCTGTATTAGCCGAATTCAGGGATAACCGAAAAGAACTGATCCAATCAATTCACGAAATCATGGTACGGGCGCTTTCCAACAAAAATCGTTCGGTGCCTAAAACAGAACTACCGTTAAAAATTACTGCCCAGGGTGGTGTTGGCGTAGCTGAAGAACATCAATTTCTAATTGATCATTATCAGGTTGATTCGGTAGGATGGGGCACTCCTTTTCTTTTGGTGCCTGAAGCAACAACAGTTGATGATGCTACACTGAATAAATTGATTGAAGCTACAGAAGATGATTTATATTTAAGCAATATTTCCCCCTTAGGTGTTCCTTTCAATAGTCTTAAAGGCAATACCAAAGATATTGAAAAATTATCATTAATTGTGAAAGGAAGACCCGGCAGTTCTTGTCCGAAGAGATATGCGGCATTAAATAAAGAGTTTACAGAAAAAAGCATTTGTACCGCTTCACGGCAATACCAATATCTAAAATTAAAAGAACTGGAAAAAGAAAAGCTCTCCCCTGAGCATTATCAAACTGAATATGATAAAATTGTTGAAAAAACGTGCGTTTGTACCGGTTTAGGGGCATCTGCTTTGTTGGCAAACAATTTAGGAACCCAGGTTGAAGGAGATGGGGTTTCAGTTTGCCCGGGTCCAAACATGGCATATTTCTCCAAAATAATGAGCTTAAAAGAAATTACTGATCATATTTACGGAAGATCAAATATGATCTCAAGAACTGATCGCCCGAATATGTTTGTAAAAGAACTGAAAATTTATATTGATTTTCTAAAAAATAAAATAGAGGAAACAAGAATCTCTATGACAAACAAACAAGAAAAGTATCTTTTAACTTTTGTAAAGAACCTAAAAGAAGGGATTAATTATTATTACGGTTTATTTAGTGATTTGAATAACATATTTGAAGATACCAAAGCCGGTATCCTAAATGATTTGGACGCTAATTATAAAACGTTACATCTTCTAAATTTAAAATTGGAAAATATAGCGGTAACCATTAAAACAGAAAATAAACGTCATTTGCCAAAGGCATCCTTTCGGGAAAAACATGCCATAGCCCAACTATTGTAACACATCCCTCACATAAAGTGACTTCATAAACATCTTATCTGTTTCAGCAACAGAAAACAAACAACGAACTGACGCTGACGGCACTGATGGCCAGGGCTATCATGATGGATAACGAAACCAGATCAGGCAGGCAGTTATATTGTTTGGCAAAAACCTTGATCAATTTAGTCACAAATGATAAATTCCAATACCAGGCTGTTAACCTGTATCATGGCATAAAAGTTGCACTATTTCACCGACATCAAAAACCGCAACATTATGAAAAAACAGCTATTGTTTTTATTATATAAAAGATTTTGACAACCTGGTTCCGACACCTTTTTGGAACAGCGTTTCTTATTCCGGTCAAACCATAAACAATTTATTGGGAACAAACGATAACATTCCATTTCCTGTAAATGCAACAATCAGATACATAGCCAATGGGATTGCCTACGATTTCAGTTTTTCATTGAGGTATTCACTCTTTTAACAAACAACTTGAAAAGTCGTTTCGTTCCTGAATGAATTCATGTTAAAAAAACGTTTTTTATTGATTTCAACATTGTAAATCAAGGCAAACATCAGGATAGCTTCAGTTTAATTCTTATTTTCGTGCCCTGAAATTAACCAATGAAATTTTTTTAAAATGATACGAAAAATTACTTTGTCCTTGTTAGCCTTCTCCTTTATTTTTTTAATGGCAGGTTGTAAAAACGAAACAAAAAAACAAGAGAATCAAAAACCGGTTCAAACAGAACCCGTTAAAGATTTTGCAAAATATGCAAAAGTTAAATTAACGGCTGATATTTCCGGATTGAGCGAAAACCAGAAAAAGATGCTGAAATTGTTATTTCTGGCCGCCGACCAGATGGACGATATTTATTGGCAGGAAAATTTCGGAGACAAAAACAAACTTTTTTCAAAAATCGAAAACCCTGTTGTTGAACAATATGCGATGATCAATTATGGCCCCTGGGACGAATTAAACAACCTGGTTCCATTTGTCCCCGGCTATGGTGCAAAGCCCCCCGGTGCGAGGTTCTATCCGGCCGACATGACCAAAGAAGAATTTGAAAAACTGGACAACCCCGACAAAACGAGTTTATATACCCTTTTGCGCCGTAATAAAGAGGGTAAACTGGTTACCGTCTGGTATCATGATGCCTTCAGGGAGCAAACTGAAAAAGCTGCCGGTTTACTGCTCAAAGCGGCCGACCTGGCAAAAGATGAAGGTTTTGCCAGCTATCTTAAATTGCGTGCTAAAGCTTTGCTGACAGATGATTATTTCAAAAGCGATATGGCCTGGCTCGATATGAAAAACAACATCATTGATCTGGTCATCGGCCCCATCGAAAATTACACGGACAGGCTGTTTGGCTACAAAGCCGCCCACGAATCTTTCATCCTGATCAAAGATGTGGAGTGGAGTAAAAAACTGGCAAAGTATGCACAGTTCCTTCCGCAGTTGCAAGCAGAACTACCGGTAGCTCCCGAATACAAAAAGGAAAAACCCGGTTCGGATGTGGACCTGAATGCTTATGATGTTGTGTATTATGCCGGCGATTGCAACATGGGCGGAAAAACCATTGCCATCAATTTGCCAAACGATTCAAGGGTTCAGCTTGAAAAAGGAACCCGTAAGCTTCAGCTTAAAAATGCCATGAAGGCCAAATTCGACCACATCATGGTTCCCATTTCAAAATTGCTGATCAGCCCCGGTCAACGACAGAATGTTACTTTCAATGCCTTCTTTTCAAACACCATGTTTCATGAGGTGGCCCATGGAATGGGAATTAAAAATACAATCAATGGTAAAGGCGGGGTTCGCAAGGCACTCAAGGAAACCTTTTCCCCCATAGAAGAAGGGAAAGCAGATATCCTCGGATTGTTCCTGGTGACCAAACTGAATCAAATGGGGGAGTTTACCGAAACCAACCTGATGGACAATTACGTGACCTTCCTGGCAGGCATTTTCAGGTCGGTCCGTTTCGGCGCGGCCAGTGCCCATGGAATGGCCAATATGTTACGGTTTAACTTTTTTCTGGAACATAGCGCTTTTACCCGCAATCAGGACGGAACCTATTCCATTAACCTGGAAAAAATGAAAGAAGCCTCTACGCTGCTTACTCAAAAAATCCTGAAAATTCAGGGAGACGGCGATTACGAAGCTGCCAAAAAATGGATAGAAACCGATGGCGTGATCAAGCCCCGGTTAAAAGCTGATTTGCAACGACTGAACGATGCCGGCATCCCTTCGGATATTTATTTTGAACAGGGTCCAGAAGTTCTCGGACTCTAAATATTTTGAATATTAAAACAGAACCAATTTATAAAATCTAAAAAATGAAAAAAATTAATTATTTGTTATTAACCCTCTTGCTGTTTGCCGGCCTGGGCAGGGCTTTGGCTGATGAAGGCATGTGGTTGCCCATGTTTATTGACAGGCTGAATTACATTGACATGCAAAAGCTGGGTTTGCAATTAACACCCGACGAGATTTACAGTGTAAACCATGCCAGCCTGAAAGATGCTGTTGTGGGCCTGGCTGACAGCCCAAACCCATCGGGATATTTTTGTACAGCCGAGATTGTTTCCCCGCAGGGGTTAATGTTTACAAACTATCATTGTGGTTTCGAGTCAATTCAAAAACACAGTTCCGTGTCGAACGATTACCTGGAAGAAGGTTTTTGGGCCACAAACCGCGACGAGGAATTACCCAACGAAGGGCTTACCGCTTCCATTCTGGTCCGTATGGCAGATGTTACCGACAGCATTATCCCATTCCTCAACGATACAATGACAGAAAGCGCCAGAAGTGCTGCTGTTGGAAAAATTTCAGGCAGATTGAAAAAAGCAGCTTCGGAAAAAGGAAAATACAACGTCAACGTCAAAAGTTTTTTTCAGGGCAACGAATATTACATGTTTGTTTATATTGTTTACAAAGATGTGAGGCTGGTTGGCGCACCCCCATCTTCCATCGGTAAATTTGGCGGGGATACTGATAATTGGATGTGGCCTCGCCAAACCGGTGATTTTTCCGTTTTCAGGATTTATACCGCGCCGGACGGTTCACCGGCTGAATACAGCAAGGATAATGTTCCGCTGAAGCCAAAATATCATCTTTCTATATCACTCAATGGGATCAAAAAAGGTGATTTCACCATGATCATGGGCTTCCCGGGCCGTACTGACAGATACGCAACGGCTTCTGATGTTCAGTTCAGGCTCGATTATTATTATCCGCCATTGATCGAAGTATTAGGTGATAAGCTTAGTATCTGGAAAAAACACATGGATGCCGACAAAAATGTAAAGATAAAATATGCCACTCAATATGCTACCACTGCCAACGGATGGAAAAATTTTATAGGACAATCAAAAGACATTAAAGACCTTAATGTAGTGGGTCAAAAAATTGCTTTTGAGGAAAAATTTCAAACCTGGGTTGAAAATAACCCCGTGCGGGAGGAAAAATATGGCGATGTATTACGGGAAATATCAGACATTTATCAGAATAGGACATCGGACATCGGACCATTGATTTATGCCAGTTTAACCGGTATTGGTGGTTCGGGAATTATACAGTTTGCTCAAAGTTTCAGTGGATTGCAGGGACTATTGGAACAGTACAAAAAAGAAAAGGATAAAGATAAAAAAATCAAAAAGGAAGCGCAGATAAAAAAAGTTGCGGAAGACCTGAAAAAATCTGCCCTCGAACATTTTAAAGATTACGATATGGCAACCGACCGGGATGTGTTTTCCGCCATGACAAAGATTTATTATAATAAAGTTCCCGACACACTGCATCCGGAAGTATTGGATAAAGAAGTAAAAAAACACAAAGAGGATTTTAATGCTTATGCCGATTATGTTTTTGCCGGATCATTTCTTTCCGACCGGCAGCGGACTCTTGTTTTCCTGAATGACCCCGACTTAAAAGCCATTGATAAAGACCCCGCATTCAAGCTAATGCAGGGATATATGGGAAAGATCATGGCCGCTTCGGTAAAATACAAGAAAAACAGTGATCAACTCAGCAGGGATAAACGATTGTATGTTCAGGCAATCCGAAAAATGATGCCCGGCAAGAAATTTTATCCTGATGCCAATTCCACCTTAAGGCTTTCGTTCGGAACGGTAGAAGATTATTATCCGGCCGATGCTGTTCATTATGATTATAAAACACACCTGAGTGGTGTCATGCAAAAAGAAAACCCGGACAATGACGAATTCATTGTTCCTGAAAAATTAAAAGAATTGTATGAAACCAAAGATTATGGCCCGTATGCTGATGCCGACGGAACGATGGTTGTCTGTTTCCTCACCAACAACGACATTACAGGAGGCAATTCAGGGTCGCCTGTCATGAACGCCAAAGGTGAACTGATCGGCCTGGCTTTCGATGGAAACTGGGAAGCCATGAGCAGCAACATTGCTTATGCTCCGAAATTGCAACGCACCATTGTTGTGGATATCCGGTATGTGCTGTTTATTATTGATAAATTTGCCGGAGCAGGCAATCTGGTGGATGAATTAACGATACATAAATCGGTTCCCCAACCGGTACGGATCGAACAAACGCTGCAACCTGAAACAGAAGGTGCTTCAGTAAATTGATTTGATGATAAGAAAACAGGTTTTAAAAAAAAGCCCGGGTTGGACACAATCCGGCTTTTTTTAATAGTGAAATATTGAACGCAAAATTAAAAAAACGCCAAAAACAAAGAGTGCGATTCCGGCAATTTTATTCATGGTGATCAGGAATTTATCAGTTAAAAACTTTTTGAGCCGTGAAGCGGTAAATACTTTAAAAATATCGGAAAGAAAAACCACACCCAGGGTGGATGAAAAGAAAAGGACAAGCTTATAAGTGTCGGCTTTGTAGCTTGCCGTGGCACTGACAACCACGCTTATCCAGAATAACCAGACAAACGGATTTGCCAGGTTCAGCACAAATCCCTTTACAAAAAAAAGCAACCGTGGTTTATTATTATTTTCTTCTTCATCTGTTGATTGGATCATAATTTTTCGCCGGAAGGTAACGATCCCGAAAATGATCAATAAACCCCCACCAATTATTCCGAGAAATTTATAGTGCTCCATATTTCCCACCGCGCTGACAGCACCAAGTAAAATAAGAACGACAACCGTTATATCATTGATGAAAACGCCGGAAGCCAATAACACGCCTGACCAAAATCCACGGTGGAGGGCAGTGTGGATCTCCGCAAAAAAAGCAGGGCCAAAACCAAAAATAAATGACAGTGAGAGCCCAAGAGCGATGCCTTCATATAGTGCGTTCATTGTGGATCAAATTAGCTGATATAATGTTGGTCCCTCAAAAAATCTTCCCATTCGTTGATCCTTGAATTTTTTAAAACCCGGGGAAACTTGTTTGCACTTCCTTCTTTGCCTTTAATCTTCATATAATCATAAAACGCTTTTGTCGGCAATATTTTTACATGAACATCCTTTATAGCTTCAAGTCGTTCAACACGGTAATCGTCATTGAGGTTTTTCAGGTATTCGTCAATTTTATTACGGGCAACAGCTTCGTTTAGCGGAGCATCGGTACCTATATACCATTTGTGGGCAAAAAGGCTTCCATACCTTATCCCCATTACTGTAAACTCCTTGATGTCAACATTCAAATCTTCTTCAAGCAGTTCAATTGCCCGGTTCATATTTTCTTCCGACAGATGCTCACCACAAATACTGATAAAATGTTTTGTCCGGCCTGTTATTACAATTTCACTTTTGCGCTTGTCAATAAATTTTATTGTATCACCGATCAGATAACGCCAGGCCCCTGCATTGCTTGAAAGGAGAAGGGCATAATCTTTATTTTCTTCGATATTTGCAAAACCAAGCACTTCGGCATTTTCGCGCAAATTGCCATCCTCATCAAAATTATGATCATTGAAAGGCACAAATTCATAATAAACGCCGTTATCAACAATCATTTTCATGCCCGTGGAATTGGGTGTGTTCTGAAACGCAATATAGCCTTCGGAAGCAAGGTATGATTCATTGTAAATCATCGGTTTGGCAAACAGTTTCTCAAAACTTTTCTGATAAGGTTTGAATGACACGCCGCTGTGAACGTAAACGGAAAGGTTTGGCCAGATGTTGTGAATGCTTTCCACCTGATAATTTTCAATGATTTTTTCCATTAATATCTGCACCCACGCCGGCACCCCGACGATAATACCGATATCCCATTCCGGGGCTTTTCTTATCATTTCCTTCAGTTTGCTTTGCCAGTCGGTTGCTTTTGAAATGCGCCTGCCTGGTTTGTAAAAATGCTGAAACCAAAACGGAATGTTTCCTGCGGTAATACCTGAAAGATCCCCTTCGTAATAAGTGCCATTGTAAAGCAAATGAGTACTGCCCCCAATCATCAGTATCCCTTTTTCAAAAAACTCAAGGTCAAAATCGTATTTAACCATTGAGACAAGTTGACGGATGCTGGCATTTTTAATGCTTCGCAACATGTCGGTTGTAACCGGAATATATTTACTGGAAGCCCCTGATGTTCCAGAACTTAATGCAAAATATTTTACCCTTCCCGGCCATGCCACATAAGCTTCACCGTTCAGTGAACGATACCACCATCTTTTATACATTGATTTGTAATCGTGCAATGGTACCGACTCGTGAAACGCATTTTCAACATTGCCGGATGCGAGTATCTTTGAAAATTTATAATGTTCGCCAAAAGCAGTATACTGTGCTTTTTTCAGCAATTTAACCAATTGTTTTTTCTGGGCAGTAGCCGGATGGAGCACCTTTAGTTTTTTTTCAATCGGCTTATTACGGATGGCATAAGCACTTTTTATAATACTCCCCAGTAAAGGCATAATTTATTTTATTGAACCGTCGTCAAAGATATTATAAAATTCGGGAAACGGTCAAGCGGCTTAATTTGCAGGTTTTGAAGTTTGCGGAGAGAACGGGGAATCCTCTTTAATTCATTTTTGCTGCGACTGACTGATTTGAGTTGTTCAAACCGATGAAATTATGAAAAGAATATTTAAGGTTATCATTTGGATTATTGGTATTGTAGTGGTTGTTTTAGTATTGTTTCTGTTATACATAACCCTGACAGATTACAAACCGGACAAAGTAGAGGTTATTTATAGTAAACAAGCTAACGGTCCGCTAATAAAAGATACTTTTGAACTGATAACCTGGAATATCGGCTATGCCGGTTTGGGAAAGGAAATGGACTTTTTTTATGACGGGGGTAAAAAAGTAAGGCCGACAAAAGCATTGGGCAGAAAATACCTGAATGGCATCAAAGAATTTATCACCGGCCGCCCTTATGTTGATTATTTTCTTTTTCAGGAAGTGGATGTAAAATCAAAAAGGAGCCACCGGATGAATGAAGTTGCCGAACTGGAAAAAAGTATGTCTGATTACAAACCGGTTTTTGCAATCAATTATCAGGTGCCGTTTGTCCCCGTACCGCTTTATGAACCGATGGGGAGGGTAAAAGGAGGAATACTGACTTTATCAAAATATGAACCTGATGAAGCCGTGCGATATGGGTATCCATTAATTGCCTCATGGCCAAAACGGCTTTTTTTGCTCGACCGTTGTTTTATTCTTACCCGTTATGCACTGGAAGGGGGAAAAGACCTTGTAATTTTAAACACCCATAATTCAGCCTATGTTTACGACAGCGTTTTAAGAAACCGGGAATTGCAGATTTTAAAAAACAAGATGCTGGAAGAATACGGCAGGGGAAATTATGTTGTGGCCGGTGGCGACTGGAATGCCAATCCACCCTATTATCAGCCGTCAGCCGGATATAATGGAAATCGCTTCGTGGCTTCAGAGGTTAAAATGAACCCGGAATTATTGCCCGAAGGCTGGGTGTGGGCTTACGATCCGTCAGCTCCTACAAACAGGCAAAACGACCAGGCATTTGTAAAAGGGGAGAACGGGACCACTTGTTTGGATTATTTTGTTGTTTCGCCCAATATTGAAATATTGAAAACAAAAACGATTGACCTTTCATTTGAAAACAGTGACCACAACCCGGTCTTTCTGAAGTTAGCCCTGAAAAAATAAGAGCAGGGGTTTGGAGTTTTTTACATCAGTTTTTGATGAACTCGCCACCAGCGGTCAGGGATTTCGTTTTTTAGTGCCGTCTGGTAGTCCTGATATGAGCAGGGGACAAATTGCTGGCGCCAGTATTTGTGTTGAAATTTGTTCTCAATCTTTACCTCCATCCACCAGCGGTCTGATTTTTTGCTTTTTAAGAAAATCAACTCGTCATCAATATCACCGGCAGTAATTACAAACCTGATATAATCTTCGGAATTTTCTTCAGGGATATCTCCCGAACGGTTCATGTACCCTTCAATAAAATACCAGATCATTTGTGCGGCAAGATGAGCCGTCTCACCGTGGTCGTCCAAATCAGGATTGACTTCATAAATTCCAAGGCTGCTCAATTTGTCGCTCATACCGGCATACCGGCAAATCTTGCAGGCTTCATCGCTTGTAAAACCGTTAGGCCCTGAAAAAAAACTACCGGGAGCATCCGAGCGGCGCACGGCTGCAATATCAAAACTTAAAATATCGGCATCACGGATCAACGGTTCGGTTTCATCCATGTTCGACCGTGCCGAACCCAGGCGATGAAGTTCAAAAAACATATTGTGTATCAGGGTTATGGCATCCTGATCAACAAAATAACTTTGATAACCGATGTTGGTGAAGTTAAATAGAAAATTGGGCTGCTGAAGGATAATCCTGCTAAAGAAAGACTTGGAATCCAGTTCGAGTTCATTATTACCCAAATCCAGTTGATAATCAATAGTAGCAATATTAACAATTTTGCTCAGATCCTGGTAAGCCATATAATTGGCAAATGTCAAATCCTGACTCCCGCCGATGATAATGGGGATTATATTATTCTTTACAAGATAGGCGATGGCTTCTTTTAATGCAAAATAGGTATCTTGCAGTGTATGCCCTTTGAGGATATTTCCCAAATCAGCAATTTCAAGCTGGTTCCAATGTGCATAAAGATGATACAGATAATCCCTGACAATATCAGGGGCTTTTCGGCACCCTTTATTTTGTAAAGCGGCCCGGTCTTCATTTACGCCAATAATGGCCAGGGATACATTTTTAAGATCGGGAAAATCATCCTTTTTTGTGTAAACATTGATCAGGTTACCCAACCTGTTTTTGTCTGTTTGCTTAAAATAATGATGCCCATCCAGATCAATCGGTTCAAAATAATGACTGATTTCCATTTTAATAAAATTATGTTACCCTAAAAAACGATAATTTATCAAGAAGGTTACTTTTTTTTCTTAAAAAACCGCTTGTTAGGTTTGTTTTCAGGGTCTTGTGCAATTTTGTAACAGTCTTCAAGAGATAAACCTTTCGGGTCGGTGCCTTTCGGTATTTTATAGTTTTGCTTTTTTATGACCAGGTAAGGCCCATAGCGGCCGTTTAGTACAGTAACATCTTCGTCCTCAGCGAATTCTTTTATGATTTTTTGTTTTTCCAATTCTCTTTTTTCATTGATCAATTCAATTGCGCGCTCTAAGATAATATTTTGAGGGTTATCTTCTTTTTTGAGGGAATAAAATTTGCTTTTATGTTTTACATAAGGGCCAAAACGGCCGATAGCAACAGTGACTTCTTCATTTTCATATTTACCCAACGAACGGGGGAAATCAAAAAGTTTTAATGCTTCTTCCAAAGTAATTGTTTCCAGGCTCTGATCTTTTCTCAACCCTGCAAATTTGGGCTTTGTTTCAGAATCGGTATCGCCTATTTGGGCAATGGGCCCGTAGCGTCCGATTTTTACGTAAACATTTTTTCCGGTATCTGGATCAATCCCAAGCAGTTTTTCACCTGAAAATTTACCGGCAGTGTCCTGGGTTTTTTCGATTTTTTGATGGAAAGGACCGTAAAAATCTTTAATCATCTGGTTCCATTCCTTTTTTCCGATGGCAATTTCATCGAATTCCTTTTCCACCGTTGCGGTAAAATTATAATCTACAATATTTTGGAAATATTCATTTAAAAACCGGTTGACCAATATTCCAATATCTGTTGGATAAAGCCTTGTTTTATCCGATTCGATATTTTCTTTAACCCTGTTTTCTGTCAGTTTGCCGTTGGCCAGCACCATCACCTGGATATCACGTTTTTTTGCCTGACGGCTTTCCTTAATAACATATTCCCTTTTTTGGATAGTTGAAATGGTGGGTGCATAAGTTGATGGACGGCCAATACCCAGCTCCTCCATTTTCCTGACCAGGCTGGCCTCGGCATAACGGGGTGGCTGTTTTGTATAACGTTGGCGTGCCTGCATTTGGATTAAATCTAACTTATCGCCATTTTTCAGGGGTGGGAGTAAACCCGGGTGTTCAGAATTTTCATCATCGGTACTCTCCATGTAAACTTTCAGGAAACCGTCAAAAGTAATCACTTCACCAATTGCTGCGAAAAGTTTTTCAGCGGCGGAAGAAGAAATATAAACCGTTGTTTTTTCCAATTTTGCATCACTCATTTGCGAGGCAATTGTTCTTTTCCAAATAAGGTCATACAATTTTTTTTCTGCGTCGGAGCTGTCAACCGAACGGTTGGTAAGATAAGTTGGCCTGATGGCTTCATGGGCCTCTTGTGCACCTTTTGTTTTGGTTTTAAATTGTCTTGTTTTTACATATTCTTCACCATAAAGCTTACCAATTTCCTTTTTTGCCATGTTGAGGGCAAGGCTTGACAGGTTCACCGAATCGGTACGCATGTATGTAATTTTCCCCGATTCGTATAATTTTTGGGCTACACGCATCGTATTGGAAACCGAAAACCCCAATTTTCGGGAAGCTTCCTGTTGCAGGGTAGATGTAGTAAACGGCGGTGAAGGGGATTTCCTCCCCGATTTTTTTTCAACGGATGATACGTGAAATTCAGAATTAATATGTTTTAAAAGAAATTCGCGGGCATCAGTTTCCTGATCAAAACGATCGGGATATTCAGCATTGATTACCTGGCTGCTTTCTTTTCCGGATATTTTGAGTTCGGCTACGATTCGATAAGAAAATACGCTTTTAAAATTTTTGATTTCTTCTTCCCGGTCCACCACCAGGCGAACAGCTACCGACTGTACTCTTCCCGCCGAAAGGGCGGGTTTAACTTTTTTCCAGAGCAAAGGTGACAACTCATAACCAACCAAACGGTCGAGTACCCGGCGAGCCAATTGGGCCGATACAAGGTTTTTGTCAATTTTTCTCGGATTGGAAACCGCTTCGCTGATTGCGTTTTTGGTTATCTCGTGAAAAACAATGCGTTTTGTTTTGTCTTCGTTTAATTTGAGCGCATTAACCAAATGCCATGAGATGGCTTCCCCTTCTCGGTCTTCATCAGTTGCCAGCCAAACAGTTTCAGCATCTTTGGCCAGTTTTTTCAATTCATTGACAATTTTCTTTTTATCGGGGCTAATCTCATATTGCGGTTTAAAATCATGATTGATATCAACACTAATCCTGTTTTTATTCAAATCCATAACATGGCCAAAACTGGATTTGACCACAAAATCTTTTCCCAGGAATCCTTCAATAGTTTTTGCTTTTGCCGGCGACTCAACAATAACCAGATTTTTTGTCATAATAGTTTGCAGTAAATTAATTTGATGTTCAATAAAAACTTTGCAAAAGTATAATAATCATGAGACATAAATTATTGCAACTGTTTTGACAAACATTTTACAGCCCTTTTATGCTGTCATGAAGTTCAAAAATCTGTTTTTAATACAAATGCTGCTTTTAGTTAAGATCAATATCTTCAATCAATTCCAATGTATCCGGGTTGATTACCTTGAGATGGATTTTGTTCCCGTCAACGAAAAAGAGCATCAGGGCATATTGAGTTGAGAATTTTTCTACCGATGAACTCCAGGGTAGTTGTTGTTGTCCGTAATAAGGGGCTCCGGCAGAACCATTGGTTATTTGCCAGAAAGGCCTTGTGATTTTCAGCTTTTTCCCGTGATATTTATCCGGATAGATTATGGTTTTTCGTGTTAATTTCATTCGGCTGTAATTGTGTTCGTCACCGGTCAGCAAGGCCACAACTTTATCGCTTTTATTGATGAGGATATTTAGAAATTCATCCCTGCGTTGTATTATTCCGGTTGCTACGGGTTTTCCGGAAACCGTAGGCCTGATATGGTTGTTGCCATTATACCACATATCGTTTTCCGCATGTCCCCCGTTGGGAAAAGCCGGGGTATGAATCGTAACAAAAATGTGATCAATATCAGGGTTTGCATCCAATTGTTTAATGGTTTTATCAAGCCATAACAGTTGATTGTCCATAATGTAACCATGTGGGTTCCCGCCGATTTCAGGTATCAGTTTGGCATTTACCGAATACCAGTAATTTGAATTCAGGACGATCATGGCCACATTGTCATAGGTATAATAATAGACGTTTTCAGCGTAAGGCGGAAAATTGATTTTGTCGGGTTGCGGATCGTAAACAGCACCGTCTTCACTTTTGGGGCCGTTGTCAGGATTAACAAAATTGTTGGCAAAAATCTTTTCAGCCGACTGACTGTTAAACGGGAATTTATCTATCTGAACGCCATATTTTGAGCCGTTATCAAAAACGGCCACAACATTTTCATGATTTCCCATTCCAACATAAAAGGGGATATAGTGCCAGAAAGGTTCCAGGTTTATTTTCCAATTGGCGTATTCAAGATCGGTTTCACCGATACTGGAAGAATATCCATTGATCAGATCACCGGTAAACTGGAAAAAAGCTGCATGGTTTGCCACAGCCAAAGCAGCCATTTTTTTCATGATATAGGCATTTGTGCCGTATATGTCGCGTTCCCCACCGCCTGCACCGTTTCGCGAATCGCTTGTATAGGCAAAAACAAATGATTTTTTTGTTCCGGGTTTGGGAGATGTTTTAAAACGATAAGTCTCGGTATAATCCCCAAAATGAACGGTATAAACATAAGAGGAACCGGGTTGTAAATGGTCAATTTTAATTTCATGTTGTACGTCTCCCGGTGGATTTCCCATCCTGCTCATTGAACGATATTCATGATTATTGACTTCAACAAAAGGGCTACAGGGTTTGTTGGTGGTAAACGAAATATAGGCTTCATTTTGAGTTATGCGGTTCACAAACGGGCCTTCAATAATTGACAAGCCAACATTGAACGGCCCTTTTCCTTTAACTATCAGCCTGCCGTCATAAATCATTCTTCCCAGTGAATTTACAATCCGGTAGCCCAGCATGGCTTTTCCGGTTTCTTCCCATCCTGCAATATCATACCTTCCATTTAATCCGGAAATGTTAATTTCAGCTTTTCCATCCCTTATTTTGGCACTTTTTTTAAAAAAAACCAATTCGGGATAAACAGGTAATTTTTTTGGGTAAAGTCCGTAGTAAATAGTCCCTGAAAAATCCGTGTTATTGAAATTAAATAAAATTCCTTTTTGGGTTCCCTCAGGCTGAATGCGGATATTATAGAGGGTATAAAAAGTTTCTTTTTCAACAAGTTTTCCATTATCAAAATATAAATTCCCCAAACTGTCGGGAACAATATTGGAATAGACAACAGGTATTTGGCTATAAGCCTGTTGTTTTTTGTTGCTTTGCGAATATCCGGTTAACAAAAGAATGCCAAACAGGCTGCCAAGTAAATATTTGATCATTTAAATTGTTTTTTATTGGATCAAAGGTATTAATTTTAATTTCTTTTGAATTGTTTTATGATCTTTTTGATTCTTGATTTCTCATCTGATTTTAAAGGGATAAGCAACATTGTAAGCATTAATAAGTTTTATTGATTAACTCAAGTAACATTCTGAACAACTTTAACGTAAGAGAGGAAGGGTTCTACGTATTTTTTCTTTGATATTAGAAAAGAGTAGTTAAATTTGCCCTCGATAAAAAAAAACGTTACTACTCAGCAGCGAAATTAACAATAAATTGTGAATGAATTTTGCAAACTGGATAAAAAGGGGGCAAAAAAGAAAGTTTCTTTGAACTATCGAAGAGACAATCACCATACCGAAAAGAGAATAT